>JAJAYR010000431.1 GCA_026786155.1 Pyrinomonadaceae bacterium | reverse complement strand
TGCCCGCCGATGTGCGGAAAGGCTGTGCCTTTCCGTCAGATATTCTCAAAATACTTGGAGGCTATGCCTCTCAACGCGCGGCGCAGCCGCCGAAAGTCGTTGCGACGGTCAGAAAGGCAGAGCCTTTCCGCACATCAGGCGGCACAGCCACAAAAATTCATTTCTGTAAACCGCTTGTTTGGTTTTATCAGCCGTTCTTTGAAAGCCACCCGGACCAGCAATGCCGACGCGATGTGATTTCTCTGCGAACGATTCAAGCGGTATTGGCAGTATTCGATTCCCGTAATTTGTTTAGCTTCACGGTGAAATTGTTCGATTTCCCACCGCCGCCCGCTCGCCTTTTGAGCCTCATCGGTGTCTGATTGAGTCATATCGTTGGTTACGATGTAGTCCGTTCGGTTGGTAGAAGTTACCATTATCTTTGGATACTGTGTTGTTTCAGTTTGAGTGAAAACCATGGTTTATAAAACAAAAACTGAAACAGAAGCAGCAAGAACATTTTTCATAATTTTCACCGCCGATTTTTAACCAATATACATTAAACTCCACAAAATATAAAATTTTTTTTCTAAAATTTGTGTTTCACACTTGAAACACAAAACAACTTATGCTAAATTTGTTGCATCAATGAAACAGAATGCCTTTGACGGTAGGCATTTAACAAACGGAAAATAAGGGTCAACATTAAGAAAATTTGGAGCTAAGGAGAAAGCAAAAATGAACAATATAAATAAACCGAAGATAAATCCATTGAGCCGGATGCCGCGCCAGCAGCGGCTTATTTTGGCGATTCGCGGCGGCGCGGGCGTGGGCAAAAGTCATTTTATCAGTTCGATGGCGGACGCGGGTTTGGGGAAACTCTGCATTTTCGACACCGAACGCAAAGCGCGTTTATTGCGCGGAGTCGGGCAGAAATTCGACGCGCTCGAAATCGAAAAGACCGACGAATTGCCGGAATTTATCGAATGGGCGATTAACGGCGAAGGTTTGGAACAAAATTACGGCTGTTTCGCTTTAGATTCTTGGGCGGCGTATTTCGGCGCGAAACATTCGGAAATGCTCGAAGCAGTTCGGGAAAGAACGGGCGACCCGTTGGCACAGCCGAGCGCGGAAGAACTCGCCGCCGACCAGATGATTTTGCAGTCGGTTTTGCGAAAACTCTGCATCGAATCGGGCAAATGCGTCGTCATCGCCGACCAGATTGCGGCGCGTGGCAAAGAAGCCAAGGAAGACAACGAAATCGGGCGCGTGCTGCCGATGACGGCGAGCGGTTTGGAGTATTTCGTGGACGTGATGCTCGAAGTTTCGCTTCAGGAACGCGACGGCGAAATCACGCGCGTTTTTCAGGTCGTCAAATCGAATTCGCCCGCGTTTGAAGTAGGATTCGAGATGATCGGCAACATCGGTTTCAAGGATTTTCTCGAATATATGAAAGGCGAACAGGCTCTGGAACTGGCGTTTGAAACGCCCGCGAAATCTGACATTCCCGAATTCATCGAAGACCGACAGCCGATTTCAATTGTGCCGCAGACGATGACGGTGGAAGATTTGGTCAAAAAAGCCGAAGCGAACGGCTTCAAAAAAGCCGACATCGTAACGGGCGCGAAAATCTATCACAACCAATCGAACATTTATCATTTGAGCGACGAACAGATTTTAGACTTAGACCGCCGAATGACGGCGC
The DNA here is from genome assembly GCA_026786155.1 of Pyrinomonadaceae bacterium. GTDB lineage: Bacteria > Acidobacteriota > Blastocatellia > Pyrinomonadales > Pyrinomonadaceae. The sequence goes on along the minus strand of JAJAYR010000431.1, from coordinate 5,536 downwards.
GAATCGCCAAAACGCCGACGACGATAAAGGAAGAAAAAACAGACAAACGCGCAAAAGCGGCATAAATTTCGCAAATAGGCAAAAGGCGAAAACGACAAAGGGGAAAGTTTTGTGAAAGCAAACTTTTTCCTTTTGTTTTTTAAGAAATGTTCAAAAAAGGAGTATCTATGTTGAAAATAATTGCGGGTGTATTTGTCGGATTTATCGTCTGGTCAGTTCTTTGGGTGGCGGGCGACGCGGTTTTGCGAACGGTTTGGACAAATTATGATGAAAGCGTCAAAACGATGAGTTTTAGTGCGGCGATGCTCGTTGTGCCGCTGATTTTAAGCGCGGTCGTTTCGATAATTTCCGGCTTCGTCGCCGCTTTGACAGCCGGAGAAAACACGAAATCACCTTTGATTTTGGGTGTCATTCTTTTGCTCGTCGGGATTTTAGTGCAGATGTCGGTGTGGGACAAAATTCCGCTCTGGTATCATCTGACATTTTGGATTTTACTCGTGCCGATGACAATTTTGGGCGGAAAGTTAAAAACGCAGACGAGAATTTAAAGGTTCGCTCAAAAATAACGCAGTAAAGTTCAGAGTCCACGCTTTAGCGTGGGTTTTCCGCCAGCGAAGCGCGGCGAAGCAAACTAAAGTTTGAACTCTGAACTCCAGCGCGTTATTTTTGAGTGAACCACTAATAGACAAATATCGTCGCCAGCGGCACATCACTATTCGCGCCGAATTGTTTAGCGACGAAAACGCCGTCGGAACTTCGCAGATAATACCAAAAACCGTTGCGATTGACGGCAATATCGCGTTTGCCGTCGCCGTCAAAATCGGTTTGCAAAGGTTGGTCGCCGTTTTGTCCGAACGGCACGGAAGAGAATCCGGCGGCGGATTTCTGTAAATACCAAACTCCGTTTGACGGACGAAAGACGACGAAATCGGCTTTCCGGTCGCTGTCAAAATCGCCGACAACCGGCTTGTCGCCCGATTGACCGAAATTTATGCCGGTCGAGTTGCCGTCGGAACTGCGCCGAACGAACCAACTGCCGCTTGACGGGCGAAAAACCGCGACATCGGTTTTATCGTCGCCGTCGAAGTCCGACGGCACGGGCAAATCGCCATTCGCGCCGAAGCTGACGGCGCGAATTTGCGCGTCGAAACTTTGCAGAATATACCAAACGCCGTTACGAAAGACGGCGATGTCGGCGCGTCGGTCGCCGTCGAAATCATTCGGCACAAGTCTATCGGTTGCCAAACCGAATCTGGCGGAAAACATCGAATTATCCGCGCTTCGCAAAACGAACCAAATGCCGCTTGACGGACGAAAAACCGCGTAATCGGTTTTGCCGTCGCCGTCGTAATCGGCGTTGACCGGAACGTCGCCGACGCTTCCCCAAGCCGTGCTTGAAAAAGAATTGTTCGCGCTGTTTTGAACGTAAAAATCCGGCTCGTTCGGGTTATCGCTCGGACGAAAAACGCTCAAATCGGTTTTGCCGTCGCCGTCGAAGTCAAACGGCGCACGACTGACCGGCGCGATTTGACAGGCGCAGACGAAACCGTCTTCGACGCGCACGTTGTCAACGAACTGACCGTCGCGCGAAGTGCCGTTGTCCGTGCCGACGCGCCAGCGCAATTGGATATTTTTGCCCGCCGCCGATGCCGGAAGTTTGACCGCCGCAGTAACGAATGCGGGCGTTTGGTTGACACCACTTTTGCCCGACCAGCCTAATCTGCCCGCCAGCGGATTCTGACAGCAAGCGTCAATCGTGCCGTCGTAACCGCCGGATTCAAACGCACCGCCCGCCGCGAGAATGTCCTGAAATCTGCCGATAGTGCCGATTTTTATTTCCAAAACCGCGCCGTCGTAAAGCCTGTTTCGCAGAAACGTCGTTTCGAGGTCGTAGCGATTACGAAAGATTAATTTCGCGCTTTCCGAATTAACGCGAAACATCGGCGAGGTCAATTGATTGACTCCAAGTTGACTGGCGGCGAAAGAATGAACCGAGTTCGGCGGCGACTCGAAATGTTCTTCGGTCGTTTCCCAAATGGCTTGCGCTCCGCTCGCCGAAGTCGTCCAACCGGCGGGCAAATTCGGCAGATTGACCAAATCGAACTCTTCCTGAAAAGCGATGCGGCGTGCGCCCGCGTTTAGCGAAATCGTAATTGTGCCGAGATTTTCCGCGCCGTCATTTAACTGCAAAGTCAGCGTTATCAAGTCGCCGCAGCGCAGAGTCGGCGCGGCGGTAAAGGTGAACGGACGCGAAATGCTTGCGCCGTTCACGATTAACGCGCCGTAATTTTGCGATGATGACGGATTGAAAATTCCGCCCGTCGCCAGCAGCGTCGCGGTCAAATTCGTCGTATTTTTCGCGCCCGTATTGCGAAGCGCGATGCTCAAAGTAACGGTTTCGTTCGGGTCAACGGCGTTGTTCACCGCGCAGCTTTCCGATGTGATGTTCAAACCGCTTTGATTCAGAATCGCCACCGGTTCGAGCGCGAAGTTCTGCGTCAAAATCTGCCCGTTCACGATTGTTACGGTTACGGTTTGCGAACGAAAACCGTTTGCCGTCGCGGTCAAATTATACGTATTCGGGACGACCGTCAGATTCCCATAATTTCCGGCGACGTTCGTGCTTCGCGTGTAAACCGCGTTCGCCGTTACGACCGCGTTCGCCAGCGGCTGATTGTTTGAAGCGTTCGTCACCGCGCCGCTAATCGTCGCGCGGGGTGCGTTCGTGCATTCGGCGAATTTAAATCGCCCGATGCGCGTCAGCCAGCCGTATGGACTTTCCGCTTGACTGGCGGCGGTGTAGTATTCGCCGGTCGTCCAGAACGTGCAGTCGTCCGACGGGTCAACGGTCATCTGACTGTAATCGCCCCAGCGATAGCCGAAGCCGGTTTGCACGCCAGTGCCTTTGATCAAATTTTCTTCGGTGCGAAACGTGCCGACGGGTTCGCTCGCCAATTTTCCCGAATATCTTATCGAAGGTTTTTCAATTTCGCTCGCCGCCGAATAACCGATTGCCAGATTGCCTTGATTGTCCTGCGCCGCGCTGCCGATCCAGCGGCTGAGGTCGTTCGTGCCAATCGTCGCCTGTTCACGAACCGCGAACGCGCCGCTTTGTTTTCGCAGTTCATAAACGCGGACACCGGCGCGATAAATTTCGTTGACCGGCGTTACGCGGACGGTTTGGTTGACGACTAAAGATTCGGACGCGCCGAAATTGCGGTAAGCGGCGCGATACATCAAACGGTCTGATTGCGCGTCGAGAAATTCGCCCGGCGCGGGTTGGGCGATGTCAACGCGGTCGGGCGGCGATGTCGGGTCGAACGGCGCGACGATAATCGGGCTTTCGGCGCGTTCGATAAAAGTCGAATTGTTCGGGTTGGTAAAATCGGCGTGAAAATCGAACAATCGCAAAGCATCGTTCGCGTCGCCGTATTCGGTCGCCGTGTAGGTGATAAAAGTATTCGGCGCGTTGGCGGGCGGCGCGTTCAAACCGTCCAAATCCGACGGCAAATAGCCGCCGCGCCGTTCGGTGGCGGTCGTCGGCAAATTGAAATAAATAAAACCCGCGTTCGCGTCGCCCGCCAGCATTTTCTTTTTGTCGAACGCGAAAACGCCGTTGCCGCGAAAGTCGTTGCCGACGAATTCGTCGGTTGACATATAATATGCGTCCGTCCAAACGCCGAGTTTCGGAAAATCGTTGAGGCGCAGATTCGGCATCACGAATTCGTAGGCGAAATACGCGCCCGTCGGGTCGGATGTTTGCGATATGGCAATCATCTGGCGAAACGGCGGCGCGTTCGTGCAGAACTGGCTCAAAATCCAGCGGTCGGCGAGCGGGTCGTAAAGCGTTATCGGGTTGCCGAAATTTGCCACCGAACACGGCGTATTGAGAACGGCAAAAACGTCGCTCAACTTAAAAGCCGGGGTCAGCGGCGCACCGTTTTTGTTGTAAATTCTGGTCAGGATATTGACCGATTGGACGAAGTGATTCGGTCCGACATCGCCGTTCATATCCGGCGGAATCACGGCGAAACCGTAAGCGTCGTTGTTTTCACGATTTGAAATACCGTCGAATGAAAGCGTCGGTGTCGGCATCGGCACGGCGGAGAAATTTATTAGATGAGCGTCGGCATCGTGAACAATGTTCGGATTTTTTTCGAGAAAGCCTGGTCTATCCGAAACGCTGAAAACCTTATTTCCCGTGTTGGTTAATTTCTCAAGCGGCGCGATGTCGCTGATTTTTCCCGTTACGCCGAACGCGACGGCTTGGAAGTTTTGCGGTTTGATTTCCGAAAGAGTTTGATTGTTTGACGATGCCGAGCGTCGGCTTTCCGCCGTTTGACGATAAGTAAAAAATGAAGCCGCGAAAATGATGACCAAAGTTAAAGCAAGCCGTTTTTTCATTGTTTTGGGAGCGTTCTAAATTTTTAAGATTATGTTAGCGGATATAATGTTCAGAGTCCAAACTTTAGTTTGCCTTTCCGCCCGCGAAGCGCGGCGGAAAAACACGCTCAAGCGTGGACTCTGAACGCTTGGATTTTTCGACGATTGACGCGCCTGCCGACCAATCGCCGCTCGTCCACTGCCATTTCTCAAACAGCCGGATTCTGCCGTCGCCGAGAATTTCCGGCGTGGAAAAGCATTTTCCCGTCATCAAATCGCCTTGTCCGTTCAAATGCTGATAACGCATTTCCAGACAATCGTTTTCCGTCACCTTCGCCATCAAATTGCCGAAACGAATCGCGCCGCCCGCGTGTTCCGCCCAAACCAAATCGTCTTTTTGATGATAATAAAAAACCGTCTCGTTTGAAACTTCGCCCGTTGCGGAGTTTTGGACGGACGCGAAAGTTTTGTTGTCGTAATTTATTTTGGTCATTTCAATTTTCTTCATCAAACTCCCGACTGTTCAGTTCGCGCATTTTACTGCTCACCAAATCGTAAGAAAATCCCTGCCGCAAAAGGTAATCGTAAAACTTTTTCGTGTCTTCGCGCGTTTCGGGTTTGCCTTTCAAACGCAGGCGTTTGGCGATGGCGCGTTCGATTACTTCGGCTTCAGGCGTTTCTTCAAACGTCGCTTCAATCGCCGCCGCGACCGTTTCCTTGTCGAGTTTTTTCATCGCCAGTTTTTGCTGCAAAACGCGCTTGCCGATTGGCTTGCCGCGCAGTTGCGAGGCGGCGAAATCTTTGGCGAACTGCCCGTCGTTTAAATATCCGTAACCTTCGAGTTTCTGGATAACTTCTTCGACAATCGCCGAATTCGTCCATTCTTTTTCCATCAAACGGGTTCGCAATTCGACGACCGAACGCGGTTTGTAGCCGAGCAGATTAACGGCGCGGTCAAACGTCTGGCGGCTGGCGCGTTCCGTATCTTTGATGACGCGCTCTGCGTCAGGTTTAATTTCGATGCGCTTTTTCCACATTTTTTAAGTGAGCAGTAAGCGGTGAGCGGTTTGCAGTTCAGCACTCGACTACCGATAGAATTTTACTTCCCGAACTTGCAAATCCAAAATCCAAAATCCAAAATCCAAAATATGAC
>JAJAYR010000430.1 GCA_026786155.1 Pyrinomonadaceae bacterium | reverse complement strand
GATTCCGGCCGAAGGTCCGTCCTTCGGAATCGCGCCTTCGGGAACGTGAATGTGCAAATCTTTTTTGTGAAAATCCTGTTCGTTAATACAGAGTATTTCGGCGCGGGTGCGAATGCAGGTTAAGGCGGCGTAAGCCGATTCCTGCATTACTTCGCCGAGTTTGCCGGTTAATTTAACGCCGCCGCGCCCTTTGACGAGCGTCGCTTCGACTTGCAGAACTTCGCCGCCGACTTCCGTCCACGCCAAGCCGTTGACCAAGCCGATTTCCGATTGGCGGGCGATGTCCTGTTTGCGAAATCGAATCGTTCCCAAAAGTTCGCGCACTTTTTCCGCGTCAATGACTTCTTTAAAATCGTCGCTTTTCGCTGAAGCGATGAATTTACGAGCAATTTTTCGCAAACACGAGCCGATTTCCCTTTCGAGATTTCTGACACCGGCTTCGCGCGTGTAATGGCGAATGACTTCCAGAACGCCGTCGTCGGTAAATTTCACGCGCTCGATTTCCATTCCGTTGCCTTCGGCTTGTTTCGGAATCAGATGGCGTTTGGCAATCTGCGCTTTTTCGCGTTCGGTGTAGCCGGACAGATTCAAAATTTCCAGACGGTCTTGCAGTGCGGGCGGAATCGTATGCAGCACGTTCGCCGTCGCAATAAAAAACACCTGCGATAAGTCGTAATCCACGTCTAAATAATGGTCGCGGAAAGTATTGTTTTGTTCCGGGTCGAGAACTTCAAGTAGTGCCGCCGACGGGTCGCCGCGAAAATCCTTGCCGAGTTTATCAACTTCGTCGAGCAGAATTACCGGATTAACTGTTCCGGCGCGTTTCATCAATTGAACGATTTGACCGGGCAGTGCGCCGATATAAGTTCGACGATGACCGCGAATTTCGGCTTCGTCGTGAACGCCGCCGAGCGATAATCGAACGAATTTTCTGCCCGTCGCGTTGGCGATTGATTTGCCCAAACTGGTTTTTCCGACACCGGGCGCACCGACGAAACAGAGAATCGTTCCCTTCGGATTTTTGACTAATTGCCGAACCGCCAAATACTCCAAAATGCGTTCCTTGATTTTTTCCAGCCCGTAATGGTCTTCGTTTAAAACGCGCTCGGCTTCGGTCAAATCGTTGATTTCTTCCGACGTATTTTTCCACGGAACATTTATCAGCCAATCTAAATAAGTGCGCGAAACGGTTGATTCGGCGGACATTGGCGGCATCGCTTCGAGTCGCGCAAATTCCTGCAAAGCCTTGTCTTTGGCTTCTTCGGTCATTCCCGCTTCCTCAATTTTTTTCTTCAGTTCTTCGAGTTCCGCCTTGTCGTCCTTGCGCCCCAATTCTTTATGAATCGCCTTGATTTGCTCGTTCAAATAATACTCGCGCTGATGTTTGTCCATCTGTTTTTTAGTGCGCGTGTGAACCGTCCGGTCGAGTTGTTTCTTTTCGATTTCCTGTTCGAGAATTTCGGTTAATTTTTCCAGTCGTTCCTGCACGGAGAAAATTTCGAGCAGTTGCTGTTTTTCTTCGACCGCGATTCGCAAATGCGAACTCATCGCGTCGGCGATTTGCGCGGCGGAAATCCCGCGCAGACTGGCGTGTAAAGCGTCGGTGTAAGCATCCGGGGAGACGCGCAGAAATTGTTCGACTAAACTGCTGATTTTCTGTAAAAGCCCGTCGGTGCGATAACCCGATTCGTCAACCGATTTGACGGGACGCACCAGCGCGTAAAACATTCCGTCCGCGTCCTGCTCGAACCGGACGGCTTGCCCGCGTTCGCGTCCTTCGACGACGACTTTGATTTGCCCGTTATCCTGTTTTTGCGCCTGCAAAATTCTGCCCAAAGTTCCGACCGTGTAGATTTGTTCCGGGTTCGGCTCGTCAATCGTCGCGTCGTGCTGAGTGGCGAGAAAAATGTTGCGCTCGCTCGTCATCGCTTGTTCAAGAGCGCGAACCGAACTCGGACGACCGATTTTAAAGGCGACTTTGGTGAACGGGAAAATAACGACATCGCGGATTGGCACCATCGGAAATCGCTGAATATCCGAAGGCATCTGGTCTGTAAATTCTTGCATAAATTTTGTAAAACCTTTTCTGTGGAATCTGTTCTGAATTTAGATATATGATTATTAGTTTCGAGATTCTAATTTTAGAACATTTGAGATAGATTTTGCTAGTTTTGAACGGTGTATTTTTATTTTTACGAAATTTTCATTACTCTGAGCGTCGCCGACGGGCGCGGTTGCATCGCCGACTCATTCGGGCAGATTTAGTTTCCGTTCTATTTCGGAGAAACGCGCGTCGTCGCGGAGCGCGTCGAGCAGCGGGTCAATTTTCATTGATAATAAATCAACGCTGTTTAGCGCGGCTTGTTTTTCCAATAATTCAAAAGCCGCGTCTTTTTCGCCGAGTGCCGCGTAGAGAACCGCCAGATTATACGGCGACGCATTTTCGGTTTTTAATCGCTGCAAAATTTCACGCGCTTTCGCCGTCTGTCCGCTCGCGCCGTAAATCGCACCGGTTTCCGCCAAACCGTTGTTGCCGAGTTCGTCGGCTTTTTGAATCGCCGCCAACGCTTCGTCGTATCTTTGGAGTTTCATCAACGCCATTGATTTATACGAATAACTTCCGGCATCTTCGGAATCCAAAGCGATTGCTTCGTCACACAATTCAATCGCCCGCTCGTAATTTCGTTTGCCGATTTGCGTCCACGCCAAACCGCTCAACACGCCGCCCGACAACGGATTTAACCGGCGGGCGATCTCCAATTCACTTAAAGATTCGTCCAATCTGCCCATCGCCGACAGATAAACTTCGCCGAACCAATGATGCGCCAGCGCGTTATTCGGATTGAGTTCGAT
>JAJAYR010000429.1 GCA_026786155.1 Pyrinomonadaceae bacterium | reverse complement strand
GGTCGAACGAGAGCAACAGTTCCGAACGGCGTTTGATTCTGCCCGGTTTTTGAATTTTGGAAACTCTGCCTTCGATAATCGCGCCGTTTAATTCGTTCGGCGAAACGATTCGCGCTTGAAATTTATCGCCCGCCGCGCTTCGTTCGGTGTTGATGTCGGTCAGCATTTCGACGATTAATTCGGTGTCGGTCGGAATCGTAATCGCCGTTTCGCTGTTCGCCGATGCCGGATTATATTCCGTGCGCGTCATCGTAACCGGCGATTGTTCAACCGCAACGGTCGTTTCGGTCGGCGTGTTTTCCGAAATTTGTTCGGTGGTGGTCGGCGGCGTTGTAACAGTTTCTTCGGCAACTGTCGGCGCGGTCGTTTCCGCAACTGTTGTTTCAGCAACTTTCTCTTCGACAACGGGCGGCACGGTTGTTTCAACCGGCGTTGTAACGGCAACGGCTCCGCGCTTGTTCAGATTATTCGGCAAAGCCGCGTCGAACGAGCGTTTTTCAAATCCGGTGTCGTAACCGCTTTCAAAACCCTGCCGATAACCGTCGCGGTAATCGTCCAAAGCCCCGTAATCCTTCAAATAAGCGCGGTCGGCTTTGGCATATTCGCCGTGTTTATCGTAACTTCGCGCGGAATTTTCAATCGAATCACGATAGCCGGACATATAACCGTCCGAATATCCGGTGCGATAGCCGCGCTGTAATGCAATTTTGGTGTCTTGGGCGAACGCGCTGACAGGCGTTAAACTCAGAAAAGAAACGGAAAAGAGGGAGAAACTTAAAACCAGAAACAAGAAACTTTTAGTCAACTTCATTTATAATCTCCTTATCAAAAAACAAAAAATGGTTTGTCCGCTATGATTTATACAATAAAACTTAAACAATTACAACAGTTATTTTTCAAATTTTCCGGCTGGTTTCGCATCTTTTTGAAAACAAACGATTTTTTGTTATTCTGAATGCAACAAAACTTTCCGAATTGCATCAAAAACAAGGCTATTTTATCAACACACAAAGGGAGCGGCAATGAAATCTTTTCTGTTATTTCTGACTTTAATGATGACTTTTTCAATTTTAACGACCACCGCGCAAACGCGCCGGGTTTTTCCGTATCAATACAAAGTTGACGATTTATCGAACGGTTTGCGCGTCGTTACCGTGCCGACCGATTATCCGAATCTGGTCGCGCTTTACACGGTCGTCGGCGCGGGTTCGCGCAACGAAATTGAGGCGAAGAAAAGCGGTTACGCGCATTTTTTTGAGCATTTGATGTTTCGCGGCAGTGAAAACTTCCCCGCCGGACGCTTTGACGAAATTATGCAGAAAGCGGGCGCGTCGTCGAACGCTTACACTTCGGACGACCGGACGGTTTATCACGCGACTTTCGCCAAAGAGGATTTGGACAAGATTCTGCGGCTCGAAGCCGACCGTTTTCAAAAATTAAAATTTTCCGAAGAACAATATAAAACCGAAGCCGGTGCGGTTCTGGGCGAATACAACAAAAACAGCGCGTCGCCGTTTTTCAAAATGTATGAAGTGCTGCGCGAAACGGCGTTTCAAAAACACACTTACAGCCACACGACGATGGGCTACCTCGCCGACATCAAGGATTATCCGAATCAATACGATTATGCGTGGCAGTTTTTCAATCGCTTTTATCGCCCTGAAAACACGACGATAATCGTCGTCGGCGATGTCAAGCAAGCGCAAGTTTTGGCGATGGTCAAAAAGTATTACGGCGAATGGAAACCGGGTGATTACAAACAGACGATTCCGAACGAACCGGCGCAGACCGAAGCGCGAACCAAACATATTGACTGGACTTCGCAAACTCTGCCGATTGTCCAGGTCGCCTATCGCGCTCCGGCTTTTTCCGAAACCGCGAAGGACAAAGCCGCGCTCGATTTATTGAGCATTATCGCGTTCGGCAGCAATTCAGAGATTTCGCAAAAATTAGTTTTGAACGAACAAAAAGCCGTTTTCGTTTCGGCTGAAGCGGAAGACCACATTGACCCGGAACTTTTCACGACGTATGCCCAGGTCAAAGACGTAAAAGATTTGGAATATGTGAAAGGCGAGATTCTGAAAACTTACCAACGCTACACGACTGAACTAATTCCGCAAAAGCAATTAGATGAAACACGCTCACGGCTGCGCTACGGATTTACTTTGGGAATGAACAGCAACGACGCGATTGCCGGAACGCTCGCCCGCTACGTCGCGCTGCGCCGCTCGCCCGACACGATTGACAAAATTTTCGCGCTTTACGATTCAATCACGCCCGAAGACATTCGCGCGATGGCGGCGAAGTATTTCACCGAAAAAAATCAGACGATTGTTACGTTGGCGACTAAGAAATAAAAACGCGAAAGGAGAATGCAAAAATGAATCTCGAAACAGTCATCGCCGAAAAAGTTCACGCTTTGCCAATCGGCAAACAAGCGAAGGTTTTAGAGTTTGTCGAAGATTTGGCGCACGAAGAAGTTAAATCAAAAAACAAGCCTGAAAAAACCGACGAAGAGAAACGGCAGGGACGGCTCGCTTTAATCGGAATCGGCAAAAGTGGCAGAAGCGATTTGTCCGAAAGAGTTGACGAAATGCTTGCCGAAGGCGCGAATAAGCGGGAAGGCTGGAGTCTGCCGTGATTGAAAAATCTTTTTTGATACGGGCTTTTTGTTTGCCGTTTTCGATGAAGACGACGCTCACCACAAAGCGTGTTCCGCCGCCTATAATGTTGCGGAAAGAGTTTTGCTGCCCGAAACGGTGATACCCGAATTGGCTTATATGATGGCGAGTCATCTCGGTTATGAAAAACTGGTAAAATTTTTGCGGTCGGTCGTCGCCGGTGATTTCGTGCTGGTCTCGACGGAGTTGAAAGATTTGGAACGCGCCGCCGAAATTTTAGAAAAATATGCCGACAGTCGAGTTGATTTTGTTGACTGCGTGATTGTAGCGATTGCCGAAAGATTAAATATCAAGCGCATTTTGACGGTTGACCAGCGGCATTTTAATTTATTT
>JAJAYR010000428.1 GCA_026786155.1 Pyrinomonadaceae bacterium | reverse complement strand
TTTCGTTGAGAACCATCGAAACATTCGCCGGGCGCATATTCATCTTTTCGTCCACTTCTTCCTCGTCAATCGCTTCGACGCGCGTCGCCACGTCGTCAATTTCGCGCCCCGTGCGCGTCGAACTTATCACGACTTCGCCGACTTCATTGGTAACGCGAATAAAAATTATTTGCTCGCCAAAGTCGGCAAGCGGAAAAGTGAGTTTTAATTCCTTCGTTTCGTAACCGGGCGAAAAAATTTCGACTGTTCGCTCGCCGTTTGGGATATTCGTTAATTCGGCTTTGCCGTCGGCATCAGTCGTCGCGGAAATTTCGGTTTCCTTAATCGAAACGGTTGCGCCGACGACCGCTTTTTTCGTCTCTTCGTCTTTAATCGCCGTCCGCATTGAGTTCTGGGCGAAGGCGGCGTTTGCCGTTAATAAAACGGCGAAAAATATAATTACTGATTTCATTTAATTTGTAACCTCTCAAAATTTTATTTCACAAAAACCGGCACACGCCGGATTTTCATCAATCGGCGATGTGCAAAAATGGAAGGTCTTTTCACGAAAAAAAGACACACTTAGGCTGTGAAATTAGATTTCGGCGGCTGCCAGATTGAATTTAGATTTTGCTGCGAATAATTATTTTGATAGAAAGCCTTAAAAGTTTTTTCGACGGAAATGGTAAATCGGCTTTTAACTGAAAAGGTCAAGTGCGTGTCGGCGGTCGCAGTCTGACAACACGAACAGATGCAAAACGGCGAACAATTGCCGGCTTCTTCCGACGGTCGGTGGTCGTGTAAGTGAGATTGTTGATTTTCGGCAAACGAACAGGAAACGTCTTCTACTACGAAATCCTGACAAGGCTGCCAGGACAACAGTAATAAATAAACGATAAAAGTAAAGCCAAAAATTTTCATTGCTTCGGGCGTAAAATTTATTATAAAACGCCGGTCGGCACAGCACAATGAAACTATCGTCTTTCGCTCGTCCGACACGAAAGCGGTTTAAGATTTCGAGTTGCCCGTTTCCAAAGCCTTTTCTTCCTCAAGCATTTCAAAGGTTTCGACGATTGTTTCAACCGCTTCCTGTTCTTCTTCGGGCGTGGCGACGGGTTCTGCCTGCGTCAGTTCGGCGGTTTCTTCAAAAGTTAGAGCGATGTAAATCGGAAAATGGTCGCTTCCGATGTTCGGTAATCTTTCGAGGTCGGCGAGCCGGAAATGATTTGAATGAAAAACGTGGTCGAGCGGAAAACGAATCACCGGATAATCGGCGTGAAACGAACTGTATAAACCTCTGCCGACGCGCGGGTCGAGCAGACCGCTGATTTTTTGAAAAAGTTTCGTCGTCCGCGACAAGCGACATCGTTCAAATCGCCGCAGATAATGGTCGGCGCGTCCGATTCTTTAATTATCCGTCCGACCAGTAAAAGCTCCGCGTCGCGTTCGTCGGAACGGTCGCTTTCGGTCGGCACGGGCGGGCGCGGATGCAGACAATAAAGGTCAATCAATTTGCCGGAAGCAAGCCGAACCTGCGCGGCAATCGAAGGAATATCGTCTTCGACCAAAAAATTAAGCTGTTCGCCGACCAGTTCGAGCCGCGAATAAAGTGCCAATCCGTAAGCGTTATCGAGCGGACACAAAACCGTGTGCGGGTAATCTTTTTCGAGCGCGGCGATTTCGTCGAGCCAACGCGCATCCGGTTCAGCCAGCAAAATCAAATCGGGATTGACGCGCTCGACCAAATCCAGCAAATTTTGTGATTTTCGATTTTCGATAAAAACATTGAAAATCAAAAGACGAATAGTATTTTCATCAATCGGAGCGACGGCTTTTTCGACTTGTTTCGGATAAAAAGGCAAATACGGCAGAACGCAGAAAATTTGATAAATCGTGCAGGCGATTAATGACAGCAGAAAAACGATTTCAATAATGCCCGGCGGACGCAACAGCAAAACCGTCAAAATCGCCGTCAGCAAACAAACAAAGGCAATTTGCAAACGCGGAAATTCGCCGATGCGAACCAGCCAGAAACCGAATTTCAAAAATGGCAAAATGGTCAGCAGTATCGCCGTCAAACCGACCGTATAAATTATGATTTGTAGAAGGAGAATAAGCATTCCTTGAATCGAGAAATTTCAACCGCCGATTATTTTAACACGATTGAATGATAAGAAATTAACCGACGTGTTTTAAAAACGAATCTTCCCGACAAAAAACCGGCGAACCGATTTTCTTTAACCGTTTGATTGCTTGTTTATATTTTTTGACTTTCGCCGCCGCAAAGCATAAGTTCAAATTAGACGTTTTTCTTAAACTTTTCTTTTGGGCAAAACGTCCAAATTCCGATTACAATTTTTAAGCAGTTCAATGGAGGAGTAAATAATAATGCCAGTCGTTTCGCGCAAAATTTTATTCATCAAACTATCGGTCGTCGCGGTCGCCGTCAGTTTTGCACTTTTCGGTATTCAAAAGTTTTCCGCCAAATACGATAAAGTCAGCGCGTCGGCGTTCGGTCCGACACCGTCGCACACGAACGCGCCCGGCGAATCAAACTGCACCGCGTGCCACACGGGTGTTCCCCTGAACAGCGGCACGGGCGGCATCACGATTAGCGGATTGCCCGCCAATTATCTGCCGAATCAGCAAATCGCACTGACCGTTACGGCGAGTCAGGAAGACGCGGTAAATTACGGGTTTCAGATGACGGCGATTGACGCGGCGGGCAAGCGAGTCGGGACTTATATTCT
>JAJAYR010000427.1 GCA_026786155.1 Pyrinomonadaceae bacterium | reverse complement strand
CGGGGAATTTAGATTCAATGGCTTGGTATAAATCAAACTCCGGCGATAAAACGCATCCGGCGGGGAATAAAAGTCCGAATGCGTGGAATTTGTATGATATGCACGGTAACGTATGGGAATGGTGTGCGGATTGGTATGGGAGTTATCCGGGCGGAACGGTGACGGATCCGACGGGAGCGACGACAGGCTCTGCTCGGGTGAATCGCGGCGGCAGTTGGGGCGGCGATGCGGCGATTCTGCGTTCGGCGAGTCGCAACGGGAGTACGCCGTCGGCTCGTTACAGCAGTCTCGGTTTTCGGGTGGTCAGGTATTAATTACACTTAACACTTTTACCCTCTTACCCTTTGCTGCAATTTTGGTAGCTTGATGAGAGAATTCGTCCGAAGCGAAGCCGGAAACGAATTCTCTCATCAAGCGGTTTTCGGATGAAAAGAGCAACGTCGAAAGAATAGAAAAAGCCGCGTGAGCGGCTCGAAAATAATTGGAAATCGAAAATGATTGTTCGAGTTGCCGAAATAAATGAAAACGAAAATTTATGTCGAAACGTCAATCCCGAGTTTTTACTATGAAACTCGCGCCGATGCCGAAATGATTGCACGGCGCGGATGGACGCGGCAATTTTGGGATAATTTAAGCCAAAACTATTTTCTCGTAACAAGTTTGGCTGTTTTGGACGAATTGAATAACGGCGATTATCCGAAAAAGGAAAAATGTTTGGAGTTAATGGAAAAACTGCCGCTCGTATCAATCGAACCGGAAATAGCCGCGATTGTTCAAGCATATATTCATCACAAAATTATGCCCGGCAATCCGTTGGGCGACGCGCTTCATCTGGCTTTGGCTTCTTTTCATAAATGCGATTTCCTATTGACGTGGAACTGCAAACATTTGGCTAATGCCAATAAGTTCGGACATATTAGAATAGTCAATAGCCTGCTGGATTTACATAATCCGCTGCTTGTAACGCCGTTAGAATTGCTCGGAGGAAATGAATGATGAAAAATAAAATTGCTGACCCGACGCTTGAGCGAATCCACCGAGCCAGACGGGAAATATCCGCCCGATACGGACACGACATCGAAAAAATGATCGCCGATTATCGGCGGCGGGAAATCGAATCGGAAAATAAAACCGATGAACAAAACATTAGTCGAAAGAAGCCGGTTAAAAAAGCCGCGTGAACGGCTCGGAGATATTTTGAAAACAGTCGAGATAATTTTTCTGAGATTTAGAGTCTGTTTGGAAACTCGGATTTAGTCGCCAATGGCGACCAACATTATAGCCCGGCGAGAATCGCCGGGTCAGGCAAAGCGAATGCGCCCGCTCGCTGAAAGCGAGTAACAACTAGAAGCTGTTCGACGCTTTCAGCGTCGGAAAACTCTTTGTCAAGTGACGTAGGGATGCTCATTTCATTCGCTTTCCCCACGCTATAATGTTGGTCGCCTTCGGCGACAAAAACAAAAATCGCGTAAGGTGAGTTACTAATCTGACAAAGTATTTTCGCGTCTGTCGCGTAACGTATTGAAAGCGGTTTCGATTATTAAATAAAACGAAACGCCTAGAGCTTTAGCAAAAATAAACTTAGAAATTTAAGGAGAAACTAAAAACAATGAAAAAAATAATCTTTGGATTAATGATGTTAGTGATGATGTCGCTTTTGGGCGGCACGGTAATGGCACAGAAAGCCAAACCGCGCGACCTTTTTATTCAAAAAGAACAAGATGAAACTAAAGGCAAATCCGGCGCGAAAGTCCGTATTTTGCTCAAACGCGGCAGCGAAAAAGAACGCTACGTTTCGCCGAATGAAACATTTTATTCGGGCGACAAAATCAAACTCGCCTTCGACATTAACTTTTCCGGCAACGTCGCGCTTTTGAACATCGGTTCGAGCGGCAAAATCACGATGCTTTATCCGTATCCGGGCGCGGATTCGGCAGTCGAACCGAGCGACCGGGAACAGTTGATTCCCGCCAGCCCGAAAGATTGGATCACGTTTGACAACCGCGCCGGGACCGAACAAATCACGGTTGTCTTTTCGACCAATCCGATTCCGTCAATCCAGCAGATTATTGATATGTCGGGACAATCTCAGGCAAACACTCAGGAAACTACAACCGTTACGGGAAACGCCGGCACAACTGTTAATGTGACCAGTAACGGAAACAGCAGCACGATTTACATTGCCGCTACCGCTGAAGCGCAGGCGATTTTAGCAGAACTCAATTCGCGCAGCCTGAAACGCTCGAAATCCCGCGATTTGTATGTCGAAACGGTCAATAATGACGCGACTTATATCGTTGCCGAATCGAGTCTGATTTCAGAGCCGACCGCTTTCATCATCTCGCTCAAACACCAACGCCGCTAGTTAATAACCGGAAAAGGGAACGCCAATAAAAAGACCATCTCTTTTCCGGTAATTTTACGAGGATAAAACTATGAAAAAAACAGCTTTTATATTTTTGCTGCTACTGGCGGGATTAAGCGGCGCGGCGCAGGCGCAAACTGCGCGGCAGCTTTATCTCGGTTACGAAAACACGGACAAAATCGCCGCTTCGACCGACGCGGGGAAAACAACCAAAATGCGTCCGCCCAAACCGCCGGGAAAACCCGGCGCGAAAGTGGTAATTGAAAGAATGCGCGGCGGCAAATTAGCCTTTGTTTCGCCAAACAGCAAATTCCGTTCGGGCGATAAGATTCGTCTGCGTTTTACGACCAATTACGACGGTTATTTGAAAATCTTAAACGTCGGCTCGAGCGGCAAAGTCAATCTGCTTTTCCCGTATGACGGCGCGGACGACCGCATCAAGCCTTCAAGCGATTTTCAAGTTCCGAAAAACGGCGATTGGATTGTTTTCGACGACACGCCGGGAACAGAAACGCTGACCGTTATAATGTCGAACAAACCGCTTAATTTTGAAAGCGAAGACGAATTGCGCGATTTGAATAAACGCGCCGCCAATCCAAGAGATTTGACGATTGAATCGGACACGGACGCAACCTACGCGGTGACAACCCAGTCGAATCTTGAAAACCCGATTGGATTCACTTTGCGCTTGAAACACCGCTAGTTTTCTGCGGCAGTTTATCATTTGCGGAATGCGGGTTTTGATTATCCCGCGTTCCGCTAAACCGTTTTGAGGATTAAGGCAATGAAAACTACAGTTATATTTTTAATCTCGATTCTTCTGTTCAACGCGACGGCGGGTTTTGCCCAGACAAACCGCGGCGCGGGAAATGTCAAAGTCAAAAAAGAGGACGGCAAAATTGAAGAAATCAAACTTTACGAAGGCAGTTACGCCCTTGTGGTCGGCGTGTCCGATTACACAAACGGCTGGAAGGATTTGAGCGGCGTAAAAACCGATGTCGCGGCGGTCAAAGAGGTTTTGGAAGCGCAGGGCTTTACGGTCAGAACGGTGCTTGACCCGACGGGCGAGCAACTGCAAGCCGCGCTTAACT
>JAJAYR010000426.1 GCA_026786155.1 Pyrinomonadaceae bacterium | reverse complement strand
CCGAGTTAATTTTCGTGACCGTTCCCGCGAAAGGTGCAGTTACAACGGCGTTTCCGGCTTGTTTTTCGGCGACTTGAAGTGCTTTATCCGCTTCCGAAACTCGTTGTTCGGCGACCAATTTATCTTCGCTTCTCGCTCCGCCTTGAATCGTCCGCAGACGTGCCTGCTGAACGCTGACATTCGCCTGCGCCGACTTCAAACTCGCCTGTGCTGATCGGACGCTTGCCTGTGAAATTTCAATCGAACGCTTTTGTGCGTCAACCCGTTTTGCCGCAACCTGCGACTTACTCAAATCGCCATCGTATTCCGAACGTGAAATTACACCGGCATTAACCAAAGATTTACTTCGCTTGAGTTCATTGGCAGCTAAATCGCGTTCCGATGCGAGTTGAGCCAGGACGGCATCTGCCTGTAAAACACTTTTTTGAGTTTGTGTAATCGCCGCTCGCTGCTGTTCAACCTGTGCGTTTGCTTGCCGAACTTGTTCCATCACCGAATCAATATCGGAATTCAACGCACCGCGTGAAGCCTGAACGAGTTGTGCCTGAGCCGTATCAACCGCGGCTCTCGCCTGCGAAATTTGAGCTTCGGCAACATCATTTTTTATCAACGCGATTTCCTGTCCCCTAATCACGCTGTCGCCTTCTTTGACATTTAGCTCACGGACGATTCCTTGCGATTGCGAACCGACATTTGTTTCCGTCGTGCCGCCGACTCTGCCGCTGCTGGCAATCGTTTCGGTGATAACTGCTTGTTTCGGATGAATCAACGTAACTTTCGCCGGTCGCGTGAAATACCAAATCGCCGACCAAACAATGACTCCGACAACCGCGAGAATGATAATTCTGACAATCCACTGTTGCTTTATTTTTTTGCTGCCTCGCTGATTTTCCTGCTCAATTTCTTCAACGGACACAATTTTGACTTCCGCGACAATCGGCTTAATCAAAATGTCTGTTGCCGGTTTATGATCATTCGCTTCGGTTTTTTCAACTGTTTTTGCTTCAATCATTTTCACGAATAACCTCGTCCGCATTGTGAGCCGCTAATTGCTCCGGTTCGCAAAACTCCCAAAAATTAATTTGCTAAATGGCAATCCGCATTCCAAAGCAAAACAAAGGGTTCAGCGGAAATCACGGCTGAGATTGCGAATAATTTACCAGGCAACTGCGAATAATTCCACGTTTCTGCATTTGAGGCTGCTCGTTTTAGGCATACACTCAATCTATGGTGTTAAACTCTTGAAAACCCAAACGGAAACAATTTTGATAGTTGACGACGACCGCCAAATACGCCGGACGCTCGATGCGACTTTGCGTTCGTGGAATTACAATCCTCTGCAAGCGGAAAATATCGCTGAAGCAGAACGGATTTTTGCGGCTGAAGAACCGGGCGTGGTTCTGCTCGACATTGATTTGCCGGACGGTTCGGGACTCGATTTTTTGACTGTCATCAAAGAACGCCAGCCGGAAACCATCGTCGTGATGATTACCGGAAGCGTTGACGTGAAAAGCACGATTGCCGCCCTGCGCGGCGGAGCGCACGATTTTATCGGCAAACCGATTCGATTGGAAGAGTTGCGCGTTACCCTTCGTAACGGCGCGGAAACTCGCAAACTGCGCCGCCAGCTTAAACAAGTGCGCCGCGAGCAAAGCGAAAAATTCAGTTTTGAAGGGATTATCGGCGAATCCGCCGCGATCAAAAAAGCCGTCGAACTCGCTCGCAAAGTTGCGGCAAGCGACATCAACGCCGTGCTTCTTCAAGGCGAAACCGGCGCGGGCAAAGATTTGTTCGCTCAAGCGATTCATTACGCTTCCGAACGGAGCGACGCGCCTTATTTGGCGATAAACTGCGCCGCGCTGCCCGCCAATTTAATCGAATCCGAACTTTTCGGACACGAAAAAGGCGCGTTCACCGATGCCAAAGCCAGAAAGGAAGGACTTTTTGAACAGGCTGACGGCGGAACGCTCTTTCTCGACGAAATCGGCGAAATGGAAACGGCTCTGCAAGCTAAACTGCTGCGCGTGTTAGAGGAAGGAATGTTCCGGCGCGTCGGCGGTTTGAAGGAAATTCCGCTCGACGTGCGCGTCATTGCCGCGTCGAACCGCGATTTGAAAAAAGAAAGCGCAGAAGGCAACTTTCGGCTTGATTTGTATTATCGTTTATCGGTGATTCAGATTGACATTCCGCCTTTGCGCTCCCGTGGCGGCGACGTTTTACTGCTCGCCCATTACTACATCGAAAAAACGAATGCGAAACGGCGCGGGAGCAAAAAACTGCGCGGGCTTGCGCCGCAAACTGCTGAAATTTTTCGCCGCTACGAATGGACGGGCAACGTCCGCGAATTGAAAAACGTCATCGAACGCGCTTCGATTCTCGAAGACGGCGAACTGGTGACGACCGAACATTTGCCGTTCGACTTAACCGGAAAATCCGCGCCGACCGATTCAAACGGCGATTCGTTGTTCACGCTTCCGCTCGACGGAATTCCGCTCGTCGAAGTCGAACTCGATCTTTCCCGCCAAGCGTTAGAGCGAACCGGCGGCAATCTGACCAGAGCCGCCCGTCTTTTGCACATTTCGCGCGACCAACTTCGTTACCGGCTCAATAAATCGAAGGACGGCGAAGTTTTAAAGACAGAAACCTAATACTTTGTAACGAAAGTTTTTAAAGTTTTGAGTCCCGCCTTCAGGCGGCTACACGCTGATAATCAGTCAACTCAAAAGACAAAGGAAAAGCCGCCTGAAGGCGGAACTCAAAACGCCAGACGAAATTTTAATTTGGAAAAGTCCAAAAATCTAAAATGACCAATGAAGCCGCCGCCAAAATCAGCCGTGAAGTCGAATCCGGCAAACACGATTTCGACAAACTGCTCAAGGAATTGAGCGATATAAAATTCGCGCTCGACGAATCAACCATCGTGGCGATGACCGATTGGCGCGGGACGATTACTTACGTCAATGACAAATTCTGCGAAATTTCGCAATACTCGCGCTCCGAACTCATCGGACAAAATCACCGCCTCATCAATTCCGGCTTTCACCCGCAAGAGTTTTTCCAAACAATGTGGGCGACGATTTCAACGGGCGAAGTCTGGCGCGGCGAGATTCGCAATCTCGCCAAAGACAATTCCTTTTATTGGGTGGCGACGACGATTGTGCCGTTTTTGGACGAACACGGAAAACCATATCAATACGTCGCCGTCCGCCACGACATTACGACGCGCAAACAGGCAGAAGAAGCCTTAGCCGACAGCGAAAGCCGCCTGCGCGAGCAAAAGGATTTACTCGAACAAACGCACGACGCGATTTTTACCTGGGAACTCAAAGACGGTGTGATTTAT
>JAJAYR010000425.1 GCA_026786155.1 Pyrinomonadaceae bacterium | reverse complement strand
ATCCACCGGCGCGAATTGATATTCCGGCGTGGATTTACGAGGAAAATTTATTGGAAGAAGTTCTAGATGTCGTCCGCGCCGAATGCGTCATCGGTTTGGGCTATCCTTATGCGCTGGAGACGGCTGACCAGACAGCGGTTATCAGCCTGCGCGACCGCGAGATTTTTCTTGCCGCTTTACAAGGCTTTGCCAATGAGAATAATCTTAATTTCAGAGTCTCGCGCAAGGCGGCGAGCAAAGGACGAAGGCGATGAGAAAGAGACACGGGGACAAAGCGACGGAGAGACGCGGAGAAAAAATTGCCGCGTCGCTGCGTCCGCCCGCCTCCGGGTCGTCAGAGTGTTCGGCTTGCGGAACTTTGGCGACGCGCGATTTTGCTAAATTCTGCCGCGTTTGCGGGAAACTTTTGCTGGAAGATTATCAGCCGCTTGACACGCTTCGCGCTTCTTATCGCCTTCAGGGGAAAAGTTTTCCGATTGTCGCCGAAGAAAAAACGGTTGATTTATTTGCCGAAAACAAAAATTCGGCTTCGTGGACGGCTTCGGCGTTCGTGGTTTATTCGCTCGTGCCTTATTTGGGAATTTTATTTTGTCCGGGCGCACTTTTAATGGGCGGCATCGGCGCGTTGGCTGCCTATCGCCAACCGCATCTCGGCGGCGGGCGAACTTCAATTTACAGCATCGTTTTGAGCGTGATAATCTTCGCCGTTCAGATTCTTTTGTGGTGGCTGCTTTATTACATTCCAGAGTTAGGAAGAAGAATTATTTAGCCACCGAGAACACAGAGAAAAACGAGAGATGGAAGATTTATTGACGAAAGAAATTATCGGCGCGGCGATTGAAGTTCACAAATATCCGGGTTGCGGTCTGTTGGAATCAATTTACGAAGAGGCACTCTTTTATGAATTGGAATTGCGCGGATTGACTTTCAAAAGCAACTTGAGATTGATGTAATTTACAAAGGAAAAATTATCAAAGGTCAAAAAATTGATTTACTAATTGAACAGCAGGTAATTATCGAAATAAAGTCGCTTTCCAAACTGCCCGAAGCGGCAACTGCCCAACTCCTTTCGTATCTGAAAGCAACCGGCTTAAAGCGCGAACTACTCATTAACTTTGGAGCAATCCGGCTTATCGAAGGAGTCCAACGAATCTCTCTTTAAATTTCTTTCTCTTTCCTTCTCTGTGTTCTCGGTGGCTAAAATATCTTATGAAAATTGCTAAAATCGTCAGTTCAAACTCGCATATTGATTACATCGCCCGCGTCATTGACGCGCTCGATGTCGCCGCGCCGCCGTCGGCGGAAGATTTCGGGTTCGCTCAATTCGTTACAATATCGCTCGAAGATGAAACCAAAATCGTCGGCGTGATTTACGATTCGATGCTGGTTAATCCCGAATACGCCAATTACGGTCCGCGCCTTTCGCCGAAGCCGGAACTTAAAAATTTCAGCCCGGATTACTTGAACGAGCAGGGATTTTTGATTGGCATTCTGCTGCTCGGCACGATTGATAACGCCGGAAAAATCACGCACGGCGTTCCGCGCCGCGCCGTTCCCGCCGGGCAGGACGTTTTTAAAATCGAAGCGGACGAGATGAAAAAATTCCACTCGGACGCGAACGATTGTTTGCAGATTCATTATTATTCGCAAGTCGTCGCGCACGCCGGACTGTTCGCCGCGCCGCTGCTGGAAACGATTATCGAAGAACTGTCATTGGATTGTTCGGATTCGGATAAACAGCGGCTCGGAGTTTTAAAACAAACGCTGGCGTGGCAACGAACGCTCGGCGGAATGCGTCTATAAAAGCAGAATTCCAGATTTCAAATTACAAATTAACAAGTTAAAAAATATGAAAAAAGTATTATTTTCTCTCGCTTTCGGTTTATTCGCCTGCGCTTCAATAGTTTCGGCACAGCCGCGGCAAGTCGAAAAAGGGCAGACCATCGTCGGCAAAGGCGACATACCCGCCACCGTCGCCGCCAAATATGAAGGCGGAATGTTCGGCTTTGACAAAAAAGAAGAAGGCTCGATTAAATTTGACGACGTGAACGAGCGGCTCGTTTTTTTCGGCAAAGATAAAAAAGAACAATTTGCGATTCCATACGATTCGATGATGATGGTTTATACGGGAACGAAATCGGTTCGTTCGGGCGCGGGAACGGCGGTCAGCGTAATTCCGCTGCCCGGCGCGGGACTTGCCGGATTGATTCGTGAAAAACGTCATTATCTGACGATTCAGTTCAGCGACCGCGATGTCGAAGCGAGCGGCGTTGCCAATTTCAAAATCCAAAACGACCAGATGCGCGAATCGGTCGTTCACGCGCTCGGCGCGAAAGCGCAATTAACGCAGCGCGGCGACGCTTATTATCGTCCGCGACCGAAACCGAAAACGGAACTTTAATTTTCAAGTTATCAAATTTAAGAAAAGCCGACATCTTTTCAATCGAAGATGTCGGCTTTTCTGTTTTGCCGGAAAATATCAGTTTCATACATATCTGCGCTTTTGTTTTAATTCAATAAATTTGTCCGCTGCCGCGCTTCTCCGATTTGTTTTTCGGGCGAAATTTGCTTTAATGAACTGAAGTAAATTTTACTCCATTCCAAATCAACAAAAAATATCAGGAGATT
>JAJAYR010000424.1 GCA_026786155.1 Pyrinomonadaceae bacterium | reverse complement strand
GTGTTCGCGGCTAACTCCTTATTCTTATGACTCAAAACCCAACAATAAAAAAACATCTTTTGACCGTTCTGGTCGAAGATTATTTTCACGTCGGCGCGTTTGAAAATCTGATTCAGCAGCGAAACTGGTCGCGCTTCGAGCCGCGTTACGAACAAAACACGCGGAAAACGCTTGATTTGCTCGACGAACTCGACACGAAAGCGACGTTTTTCATTCTCGGCTGGATTGCCGAACAAAACCCGAAATTGATTCGTGAAATCGTTTCGCGCGGACACGAAGTTGCTTCGCGCGGATTTTATCACCGCAGTTTGAAAAATCTGACCAACGAAGAATTCCGGGAAGATTTGCGCCGCACGAATCGCGCTCTGGAAGACGCGGGCGGACAGAAAATCATCGGCTACCGGGCGGCGGAAAAACTTAATTACGAAAAAGATTCGTGGATTTTCGACGTGCTGGCGGAAGAGAATTTCGTTTATGACGCATCTTTTCTGCCCAACAGGAAAGATGAAAAATTGAAACGCTTGGCGCGGCAGATTCAGGCGAACGATAAAATAATCTGGGAATTTCCATACTCGACGCGCAATTTGGGTTTGGGCTTGCTCCCGATTTCCGGCGGTAATTACTTCCGGCAATTCCCTTACACGCTGATGCGAAAAGCCGTCAAAGATTGGACGAATCGTTATAATGAGCCGTTTGTTTTCTATTTTCACGTCTGGGAACTCGACCCCGAACAGCCGCGCATTTCCGCCGCTTCAAATTTTAATCGCATTCGCCATTATCGCAAACTCGACAAGATGGAATGGATTATCAAGGAGAATTTGCAGCTTTATAATTTTACGAACGCGGCGGAATTTCTTGGTCTAAAAGACGAATTACGAAATACGAATCACGAATTACGAAATGAAACATCAGCTTTGGAAATCCATAATCCGAAATCTGAAATTCAAAATCCGGTAACGATAATTTTGCCGTGCTACAACGAACAGGAAACTTTGCCGTATCTGGCGAACACTTTGCGCGGTCTCGAAAAGGAGTTGGCGGAAAACGGTTATCAGCCGAATTTTATTTTCGTGGACGATAAAAGCACCGACCAAACTTTTGACAGATTGAACGAAATTTTCGGCGAACAGGCGAACGTCAAAATTTTACGGCACGACGCGAATCAGGGCGTTGCCGCCGGAATTATGACGGGAATAAAAAACGCGCTGACCGATATTGTTTGTTCGATGGATTGCGACTGCACTTACGACCCGCACGAACTCGTCAGAATGCTGCCGCTTCAGCGACGGCGTTGATTTGGTTACGGCTTCGCCGTATCACAAAAACGGCGGTGTGCGAAATGTTCCTGAATGGCGTTTGTTTTTATCCAAAGGCGCGTCGTTTCTTTATCGCCGCGTTCTGCGCTCGAAACTCGACACTTATACGAGTTGTTTTCGCGTTTATCGCCGGTCTTCGGTCGTCAATTTGCCGATGACGGAAACGGGTTTTCTCGGCGTGGCGGAAATGCTCGGACGGCTCGATTTAAGCGGCGGAAAAATCATCGAGTATCCGGCGACTTTAGAAGTTCGCCTGTTCGGATTCTCCAAAATGAAAACGCTTCGCACCGTTTTCGGTCATCTCAAACTGCTCTCGAATCTGCTCAAAATTCGTTTTGACACCAGAAAAAACGCCATCGAAACAAAATCAATCAAAGAAATCGCGGAAAAACCGTGAAATCTCGAACGAAATAAACATTTACTAAAAAGAGAAATTTTTCACAAAATTTCAAAAATTAAATTTATAAATAAAACTATGTCCCCTAAAACACAAAAACAAACGATAAAACTGCCGTCCGACCAGGATATTTCGGGCAGAACTTTCGGCGCGGAGGAAATCGCCGCCGTCACGGAAGTTTTGCAGTCGGGCGTGTTAATTACCACCAAAGGCAGATTCGGCAAACAGCTTGAAGCGAGTTTCGCCGAAAAACTCGGCGTGAAATACGCCTACGCCTGCAACTCCGGTTCGGCGGCGGTTCACACGGCGATTGCGGCGATAAATCCGAATCCGGGCGACGAGATTGTAACCACTTCGATCACCGATATGGGCGCGTTGACACCGATTATGTTTCAAGGCGCGATTCCGGTTTTCGCGGACGTTTGCCCGAAAACTTTGAATGTTACGGCGCAAACTATCGAAGCAGTTTTGTCCGATAAAACGAAGGCGATAATCGTGACGCACCTGTTCGGAAATCCGTGCATGATGAATGAAATTATGGCACTTGCCGACTCGCGCGGCATTCCGGTTATCGAGGACACGGCGCAATCGCCGCTGGCGACGGTTGACGGCAAATACGTCGGCACAATCGGAAAAATCGGCGCGTTTTCGTTTCAGCAAGGCAAACATCTGACGACCGGCGAAGGCGGAATTGTCGTTACGAACGATGATGATTTGGCGCGGCGAATGTTTCTTTTTATCAACAAAGCGTGGGGTTACGGCGATGCTAACGCCGACCATTATTTTTCCGCGTTGAATTATCGAATGACCGAATTGCAGGCGGCTTTGGCAGTCGAACAATTGAAAAAACTCGATGCCTGCGTCGCCCAACGACAGAAAATGGCGAAGATTCTCGACGAAAAACTCGCCGGAATTGACGGCATCGAAGTTTATCAAGCCGCACGAGGCGCGACGCACGTTTATTGGAAATACTGTCTGCGCGTGGACGACACTAAAATTCAGGACGGCGCAGTCGGATTAGCCAAAGCGTTGAAGGTTTATGATGTCGCTTCCGCGCCGCGCTACGTCGTCAAACCGGCTTTCAAATGTCAGGTTTTTACCGAACAAAATACTTTGGGCGATTCGCATTTCCCGTTCAATTTGGCGCGTCCCGAAGCCGTTGATTATTCGGAAGAAAAATTTCCCGGCACTTTCAAAGGCTTGCACGACGTTCTCGTGCTGCCGATAAACGAAAAATACGAAGCGGCACACGCCGAATTTTTAGCCGATTCAATCAAGGAAGCGGTGAAAACGGTCCGACGCGGAGACGCGGAGACTCGCAGACACGGAGAAAGTGCCGGCGGCTGCGTTGTCTGCGGCGGAAATATCTGCCAATAATTTATGGCGAATATTCGCAGTTACAGGGAATTGCGCGTTTATCAATCGGCGTTTGATTCGGCAATGGAAATTTTTGAAATGACGAAAAATTATCCCGCCGAAGAAAAGTATTCGATGGTTGACCAGATGCGGCGTTCGTCGCGCTCGGTTTGTGCAAACATCGCCGAAGCGTGGCGCAAACGCCGCTATCCGGCGCATTTCGTCAGCAAACTTTCGGATTCCGAAGCAGAAGCGGAAGAAACTAGAGTCTGGCTGGAATTTTCCCTGCGGTGCAAATACATTTCGCCGGAAAAATTCGCCGATTTGGATTCCCGATACGATACTAGTCATCGGGCAATTAGTCAAAATGATTTCCGAACCGAACAATTGGACTATCAAGCAGTAATCTTTTAAAGAATTAAATTCTATGAATCAAAAAAATCAAGTTAGCCAACAAATCTCCGCGTCCCCGCGTCCCGCTGTCTCCGCGTCGCCTCTGCGTTTCGCACTTATCGGAACGGGCGGCATTGCCCAAACTTACGCGCAGGCTTTTCAGCAAAGCGATTGCTGTCAATTGGTGGCGGTTGCCGACATCAATCAGGATTCGGTGAAGGCGTTTGCCGAACCGTTCGGCGCGAAAGCGTTTAGCGACTACAAAACTTTAGCCGAAAACAGCGAAATTGATGCTGTTATCATTTCCACGCCGCCGAACTCGCACCCGGAAATTGCGATGTATTTTATGAATCGCGGCACGAATGTTTTATGTGAAAAACCGCTTTGTTTGAGCGTTGCCGAAGCGCGGAAAATGATTGAAACGGCTGAAAAATCAAACGTCGTATTCACGATGGCGACGAAGTTTCGCTACTGCGAAGACGTCGTTAAAGCCAAAGCGATTCTCGCGTCGGGCGTTCTCGGCGACATCGTGCAGTTTGAAAACGCTTTCACCGCCAAAGTTGATATGTCGAAGCGTTGGAATTCAAATTTTGAAATTTCCGGCGGCGGCGTTTTGATGGACAACGGCACGCATTCGGTTGATATTATCCGCTATTTTCTCGGCGCGATAACGGAAGTTCTCGCCGTCGAAACGGGAAAAACGCAGGATTTGTCGGTTGACGAAAACGTAAAATTATTGGCAAAAACCGAAAATGGGATTGCTGCCAGCGTTGATTTAACGTGGGGAATTAACAAAGAATTACCCAATTTCATCAGCGTCTACGGCACGAACGGAACTCTGCATATCGGCTGGCAAGCATCGAAATATAAATTAAATTCGTCGCCCGATTGGGAAGTTTTCGGCAAAGGTTACGACAAAGTTCAGGCTTTCCGTTCAAAAATCGAAAATTTCCGCAACGCGATTGTCGCTGGCGAAGAACTGCTTACAAAACCCGCCGACGCGCTCGCCTCCGTCGAAGTCATCGAAGCGGCATACAAATCTTTGAATCAAAATCTCTGGCAAAAAGTCGTTGAAAAAAGCGAATCCGCCGCTAAGTAATTTTTAACGCGAAGGCGCAAAGACGCAGAGTCGCAAAGGAAAACATAAGCTGATTTTAAAAATCTTCGCGGCTTTGCGCCTTCGCGGCTTTGCGTTAAACAAAATTGAAATGATAAAAATTCACCCGACGGCAATCATCGAAGAAAACGTAAAAATCGGCGAAGGCACGAGCGTTTGGGACAACGTGCATATCCGGCACGGCGCAACGATTGGCGAAGAATGTATCATCGGCGAGAAAACTTATATCGCTTATGATGTGCGAATCGGCAACCGCGTGAAAATCAACGCGATGGTTTATATCTGCGCCGCCGTAACAATTGAAGACGGCGTGATGATTTCAGCCGCGACGACTTTCACGAACGACAGATTTCCGCGGGCGACGTTTCCCGATTTGAAAACCTTGCGTCCGAGCGAACCTGATGAACACACTTTGCCGACTTTGGTCAGAGAAGGCGCGACTATCGGCGCGGGTTGCATCATCGGCAACGAACTCGAAATCGGACGCTGGGCGATGGTCGGAATGGGTTCGGTCGTGACGAAATCAGTTCCCGATTTTCATCTCGTGCTGGGAAGCCCGGCGCGTTCGGTCGGCGCGGTCTGCAAATGCGGACAGCTTTTTCATAAGTTTGATAATTCAGAACAGAGAGAATTTGAATGTATTTGCGGTTTGCGTTACGAGATTGTAAATCGTGAAGTGAAAGAAATATTGACGGAAGAAGAAATAAAAGAGGAAATTAAAAAAGTTGAAAAAATAATTGCAAACGATATATTCAAGTTTTTGCAAAGTTTCAATGGGGAAAATCAAAGTGATAAATCTGAAAACATAATAGCTTTTGCCTTTGGGTATCTCTTATCTTGGAACTTGCATTTTTCAGATTGGGACAATAGAGAAAGGTGGATTGACGGAATGATGAACGAAAAATTAACCGGAAAATTACCAAATAAAGCCTTTCTTAATGGTGAAATGGTTTGGGGATTACAGTCTGACGTTGGCGGAAAACAATGGAGAGAGCCATTTGAAGCGGAAGTTGAAATCTCCCAAGATGGACAGGATTTAGTTTCTTACATAATTAAGTTTGCTAACGATAAGCCAATTGAAGAAAAGGAAATCAAATCAGAAGATTATTCTGAATTATTAGACACAGAACTAACTGATGAAGATGCAGAAAATTCCGTTTTCAATAATTATTCAGGTGAATATAAATACATTTTTCAAAAATAATTAATGTCTCAAAAAGTTGCCATCATCGGAAGCGGTTTTCTCGGTTTGACGCTCGCCTTGCGGTTTGCGGAAGCGGGCAAGCAAGTTACCGTTTTTGAATCTGCATCGGAAATCGGCGGACTAGCGAGCGCGTGGCAAATCCGCGATGTGGTTTGGGATAAACATTATCACGTTACACTTCTTTCGGACGCTTTTACCAGAAAAATCGTCGAAGAAATCGGCTTGGGCGACGAGTT
>JAJAYR010000423.1 GCA_026786155.1 Pyrinomonadaceae bacterium | reverse complement strand
TTGAGAACGAAATGTTCGACGTATTCGGGAGACGAAAATTCAAATCGTCTGTGCCGTTCAAACGAGAATTTGGAAATTTTTTCAAAATTTCGGTTTCGAGTTTATTTCTCAAAACAGCGACTCTTTCCATCGCCGAAAAATCTGCAACCAAATCAGCCGCCGCGCCTAATCCGACGATTTGATGAACGGCTTCCGTTCCGGCGCGTCGGGAATTTTCCTGCCCGCCGCCGATTGCTAAAGCGGGAAGTTGAACGCCGCGCCTGATATAAAGCGCACCGATGCCCTTCGGCGCGTGAAATTTATGACCGGAAATCGAGAATAAATCAATCGCGGTATTTTTTAAATCAACCGGAACTTTGCCGACCGCGTTCACGCCGTCAACGTGGAAAATCGCGTCGGAATTTTCTTTAATCGTTTCGGCGATTTCCGCGACGGGAAATAAAATGCCGGTTTCATTGTTCGCCAGCATTATTGAAACGATTGCCGTATCTTCGCGCAAAGCATTTTTCAACTCGTTCAAATCCAAAAAACCTTCTTCCGAAACTTCCAGCCAGGTAATTTCATAATTCTGCCTTTCTAATTTCTCGCCAACTTTGCGAACGGCTTCGTGTTCGACTCTGGTCGTTACGATATGTTTTTTATGCGGCGCGGCTTCGAGCGTTCCGAGAATCGCCCAATTGTCCGATTCCGTGCCGCCGGAAGTGAAAACGATTTCGTCGGAAAATTCCGCGCCGAGCAATCGGGCGATTTTTTCGCGCGATGTTTCAATCGCGTTGCGCGTCTCGCGTCCGAAGTTGTAAGCCGCCGACGGATTGCCGTAAAATTCTTCTAAAAAAGGCTGCATCGCCGCGAAAACTTCCGGCGCAATCCGCGTCGTGGCATTGTTGTCAAAATAAATCATAGAAATAATGGTAAATGGTAAATGGTAAATGGTAAATTGTCGGGGGCTTTTCATTTACCATTTACCATTTACCATTTACAATTATCGCTGTGAACGCAATTCTTAAAATCACTGACGCGAGCCGTAGAAGTTGGGAACTTAACCTGTTGCCCGGCGAAACTTATTATATCGGCAGAGCCAAAGACAACCACGTCGTCTTAAATGACCGCCGCGTGTCGCGCCGCCACGCGCATCTCGTCGCCGAAACGGGAAATTTCAGAATCGTTGACGGCTTCGTCGAAAACGGCGAAGTAAAACGCAGCGTCAACCGCGTTTTCGTCAACGGCACGCCGACGCTTGAAAAAAAACTCGAAGCGGGCGACCAGATTATTATCGGCGAAAGCAAGTTGAATTTTGAAACTGTGCAGATTGCGCCGCCGAAAATCTCCGCGCCGCCGCCGAAAATTCCCGCCGCCGACTTGTCCGCCGCCGACTTGTCCGCCGTCCCGACGGAACTCTTGCCGACCGGCGTCAATTATGACGATAAACCGCTCGGACACACGCAGCTTTTAATTTCCGCCAACGAAATAATCGGCAACCGCACGAGCCTTTCCATCGAATCGGGAATCGCCACGCCCGACGAAATCAAAGAACTGCGCCGCAAAGCCAAAGCGTTGGATTTGCTTTATGAAATGAGCAAAACACTTGGCACGGTGTTTGACTTGAAAGAAATTTTTTTGAAAGCGACCGATTTGATTTTTCGCGGAACGCCCGCCGAACGAGTCGTCGCGCTGCTCGCCGACGAAACGGTTGACGGCAAAATTTTGGATTACAGTTTGTATCCGATTGCCGTTCGCGCCCGCGATTCAAAACTCGAAGCGGCGACCGAAGAATTGACGATTTCGCGGACGATTACTTTGAAAGTGATGCGCGAAAAAGTCGCGCTGTTGTCGCAGGACGCGATTACCGACGAGCAGTTTCGCGGCGCGGCTTCCATCGTCGCGCAGGGCGTGCGGTCAACGATTTGCGCTCCTTTGATCACCGAATCAAATGTTCACGGCGTAGTTTATGCCGACCGTTTCGACCCGTTCGCGTCGTTCAGCCCGGACGATTTGGAATTAATCAGCGCGGTCGCGGCGCAGACGGCGATGGTCGTCGAAACCGTCAAAGCGCACAACCGTTTGGCGCGGGAAGAAGTGGCGCGGGCAAATTATTCGCGGTTTATGCCGGAATACGTCGTCAAACAGCTTTTGAACAACCCGAATTCGTTCAAACTCGGCGGCGTTAGTCAAACGGTAACGATTCTGTTCGCCGACATTCGCGGCTTTACGGCGTTTGCCGAACGGGAAAACCCGGAAAAGGTCGTCAAACTTTTGAATCGTTATTTCAGCCTGATGAGCGATATAATTTTTGCTCACGGCGGCACACTCGATAAATATATCGGCGACGGTTTAATGGCGATTTTCGGTGCGCCGACGGCTTCGCCGGAAGACGCGAAAAACGCTCTGAAGGCGGCGGTGACGATGCAGAATCAGCTTATAACCTTAAATAAAGAACTCGAAGCCGAAGGTTTTCAGCGCATCAACATCGGCATCGGACTGCACACGGGCGAAGCGGTTATCGGCTACATCGGCTCCGACCGGCGCAGCGAATACACGGCAATCGGCGATACCGTAAATCTCGCTTCGCGGCTCGAATCGAATGCGAAAGGCGGGCAGATTTTAGTCAGCGAAGCGACGGCACGGGCGGGCGGCACGATATTTTCATTCGTTCCGCAGGAATCTTTAACCGTGAAAAATCGCCAGCAGTCGGTTTCTTTGTTTGAAGTAAAATGGAATTAAGCTAAAATTTATCTGTCTTTTTGAGT
Source organism: Pyrinomonadaceae bacterium (assembly GCA_026786155.1). Lineage (GTDB taxonomy): Bacteria > Acidobacteriota > Blastocatellia > Pyrinomonadales > Pyrinomonadaceae. The sequence goes on along the minus strand of JAJAYR010000423.1, from coordinate 1,469 downwards.
GAAGTCGTTTTCCTCCGAAAAACTTTAAATTTAAGATTAGAAAAAACCTCTTGAATATGAAAATTTCGTCGTTAAAAAAATTCGTTACCGATTCGATGGGGATTGATATGGGAACCGCCAACACGATTATCGCCGTCAAAGGACGCGACATCGTTTTGGACGAACCTTCGCTGGTCGCCGTCAACGAATTGACGGGTGAAACCGTCGCCTACGGTCAGGAAGCCTTCGATATGCGCGGGCGCGAAGGGCGCGACATCACCGTCATTGCGCCGCTCACGGGCGGCGTGGTCGCCGATTTCGAGCATACGAAAAATATGCTCGCGCACTTCGTCAAAAAATCAAAATCGGGCGGTTCGCAGATGTCTCTGCAAGCCGTGATGAGTATGCTCGGCGAAGTTACGCACGTCGAACAACGCGCCTTGATGAACGCGGCGGAAGACGCGCACATCGGCAAAATTTATATGATGGAGGAAGGTTTGGCGGCGGCGTTCGGCGCGGGCGTAACGGCGCAGGACAAACACGCTTCAGCCGTCGTTGACATCGGCGCGGGAACGACGAACATCGCCGTCGTCGCTAAAGGAACGGTCGTGCATTCGCGTTCGGAGCGCATCGGCAGCGATGAAATAAATATCGCGCTGGCAAATCATCTGCGAAAACATCGCGGTTTGCAGGTCGGCGATGAAACGACGGAAAACATCAAAACGCAGTTCGCCACCGCTTATCTGCCCGAAGAAATTGACAAAACCTACATTGTGCGCGGGCGCGACGTGCAATCGGGCAGTCCGGGCGCGGTTGAGATTACCAATGGCGAAATTTATCCGGTCGTCGAAGCCATTGTCCGCCGCGTCGCCCAGGTTATCAGCGACACTTTGACCGAACTGCGACCGGAAGTGGCGGCGGATATTTACGACCGCGGAGTTATTTTGACCGGCGGCGGCGCGTTGCTGAACGGCATTGACCAATACCTTCGCAACTTCGTTAATTTATCGGTCATCGTTTCCGACGAGCCGCGCTACGCCACCGTGCGCGGGCTTCTGCAAATGTTTGACGAACCCGAATTGCTCGAAAAAGTTTCGCGCACCGAACTCCACGTTCTGCAAAACGCCGAAATTCCGTTTGAAGCCTGAGAAATGAGAAATGAGAAATGAGAAATGAGAAATGAGAAATGAGATTGACTTCTCATTTCTCATTTCTCGTTTTTGCTTTAAAATTACGTTTATGAAGTTTCTTCAATTTTTCAAACGCAAACTTCTGTTGACGCACGTTTCCGGCATTCCCGTCAGGGTTGATTACCGCTGGTTCGTCGTCCTCGCGGTGATGTCGTGCGTGACGGCGGGCGGCGTTCAATCTTTGACCGGCAATGTTTTGATGAGTTTGACTTTCGGTTTCGCGGCGACGCTGATTTTTTTCGTTTCGATATTTTTGCACGAACTCGCCCACGCCTACGCCGCGCGTTGGGAAAACGTCGA
>JAJAYR010000422.1 GCA_026786155.1 Pyrinomonadaceae bacterium | reverse complement strand
GGTTAATCGAAAGATGGATAAAACAATTCGGGGTCGCGGAAACTGAAAAACTGGCGGCGGCGAACAACGAAACGCCGACTACGGTTTTTCGTCTGACGGCAAAATCGGACGAACAGACAGTCGAGATTTTGAAAAACCCCGGCTTGGAAATCGCCGCTTCCGAAATCTCCGAAAACGCCCGGAAAGTTTCAAACTTAAATCAAATGCTGCGGTTGTTTGCCGACGAAGGGAAAATTTATTTTCAAGATGAAGGTTCGCAACTCGTCGCGCAGTCAATCAAATTAAAAACAGGTGAAAGTTTTTTGGACGTTTGCGCCGCGCCGGGAAGCAAAATTAGTCAGTTATCAGTTATCAGTTATCAGTTAGCAGGCTTTGAAGATAAAATCCAAAATCCCGAATCTAAAATCCAAAACCTGCTTGTCGGAGGAGATTTTTATGACCATCGCGTCAGAGTTTTGCGGGCAAATTGTCGGCGGCAAGCGGCGGAAAATGTTGAGATTTTGCGTTATGATGCGGAAAAAGATTTGCCTTTTGCCGACGAGAGTTTTGATGCGGTATTGCTCGACGCGCCGTGTTCGGGGACGGGAACGATTCGGCATAATCCCGAAATTCGCTATTTTTTGCAGGAAAAAGATTTCGGCGAACTGGCAGCGAAACAACTCCGAATCTTGGAAAACGCATCAAAGATTTTGAAAAAAAACGGCAGACTGATTTATTCCACCTGTTCGCTCGAACGCGAAGAAAACGAAGCGGTCGCCGAAAAATTTCTTGAAGAAAATAAAGATTTTAGGCGAGTTCAGCCAAAAGTTCCCGAACGGTTTTTGACGGCTGAAAACTACGCCCGAACTTTTCCGCAAAAAGACGGAACGGATGGATTCTTTATCGCGGAGTTTGAAAAGAGACGGCTTTTTTCGTAAAGTCTTTAATTATCTTCTCCCCGAAAAAAGCGGGAAATCTTTAGTTCAAATTCGTCAATAATTATCAAAATGGGTTTTGTAAAAAAAGGCGCGTCGGCGTTTGGAAAACTAATTATCGTCATCGCGCTTGCCGGAACATTTATCGTCGGCTTGGTCGGCGTAGTTTATATGTCTTTGCAGGGAAAGGAGATGAAAGTTCCTGAAATTACGGGCAAGGGTTTTGTCGAAAGCGAAAAAGAACTCGTCGCAATGGGATTGCAGATTAAAAGACGCGCCGAGCGATACAGCACCGAAAAGCCCAATACTATTTTGGAACAACTGCCGAAAGCGGGCGACACCGTTAAAACCGGACAGAAAATTTTGGTTGTAGTCAGCAAAACTAATCCCGAAGGCGAGGAAGCACCGACGACGATTAAGAAAAATGTGGACGTTGACGACAGCGAAAAAATTGAAGAATTGATTTCCGACAAGCCGAAGAAAACGAACAAAACCAATACGAACGCGGCAACTTCCAATAAGAAAAAGGCTTCGACGACGCGCGACGTTACCGGCGATAATTCCAACGACAATTCTAATTCTAATTCTGCCGACAACAAAAATTCGAGCGACAAAAATTCAAATTCCGGCGATAAATCGAACAAAAACGCGGCGACCAATTCCAATAAATCGAATTCCAACGCGAACAAATCGAACACGAACGTCAACAAATCTGCGCCGCTGCCGCCAAAACCGGCAGTTTCCGGCGGCGATCTGCGACCGCGCCGAACGCCGCCGCCCTGAGAAAAGCAACCGTAACTTTTGTTTTCGCAACCAAGTTAGAGAAAATTTTTTAGGAAAATGTTAGAGATTGCGCCATCTATTTTATCGGCGGATTTTACGCGGCTCGGTGAAGAAATTCGCGCTCTCGAAGCGGGCGGCGCAACGATTCTGCACGTTGATGTGATGGATGGTCGTTTCGTCCCGAATATTACGATTGGTTTGCCGGTTGTCAAATCTATCCGCAAAATGACGGATTTGACGATTGACTGCCATTTGATGATTGTCGAACCGGGTCGTTACGCGGTCGAATTTGTCGAAGCGGGCGCGAATATGGTTTCGGTTCACGTCGAAGCCGACCCGCATTTGCAGCGAACTCTAATATCAATTCAGGAAGCGGGCGGCAAAGCGGGCATTGCGATAAATCCGGCAACGCCTTTAGTCAGTTTGGAAGAAGCGTTGCCGTTCGCCGATTTTATTTTGCTGATGTCGGTTAATCCCGGCTTCGGCGGGCAAAAATTTATTTACACGGCGACGGATAAACTGCGCCGTCTGCGCCAAACTATTATCGAGCGCGGTTTGAAAACGCGCATCGAGATTGACGGCGGCATTGATGCCGCGAACATTGGGGAAATAGTCGAAGCGGGCGCGGAAATTATCGTTTCGGGAACGGGCATTTTCGGCGGCGGGAATCCGACCGAAGGCGTGAAAAAATTGATTGACGCGGGAACGAATTGGACGTAAAACGACTGACGAATTTCAAATTACGAATGACGAATGTTGGATTAAATTCGTAATTCGTAATTTGAAATTCGTCATTGAAAATTGAGGAAGTTATGTTTTTACACAAATATAAAGTGGTTATTTTAAGTTTGTTTTTAGTTTTTAGCTTTGTCGCAGTCGGCACGGCGCAGAATAAACAGAACAAAGAAGGACAGGGTTCGGTTTCGCAAAGGCTCGACGTGATGCGGCAGAGACTCGAAACGATGCGTCGTTCGCTGGACAGCGCGGCTTCGGTTTTGAAGGACGAAAATAAAGACGACAAAGGGAAAAAAGACGATAAAGCGAAACTCGAAACGCCGCTCGGACGGCTGCGCGGGTTGGCGAAAGAAACGTCCGGTTTGCAGTCGGAAATCAACACGCTGCGCGGCAAAGTTGACCGTTCGGAAAAATACGAAGTGTCGGAAGTTTACCAGTTGGAAGCGACCGTCGGCGAACTGCAAGCCCGAACGGACAACGCTTTGACCGAAACCGCCGGAGCGCGGGCAAATCCCGTTTCCGCCGAAGGCACGGCGCGGGAAGTCAAGAAAAAGAAAAAGTTTCTCGGCATATTCGGCGGCGGAACTGACGAATACGAAGAGCTAATCGGGACGGTAACGCCGGGACGCGACCGCGAACTTTTCATTAACGCGACGAAGGAAGTCCGCAAAAATAATTACGATGTCGGGCGGCTTTTATTCCAGACGATTATCACGACTTATCCCGATTCGCCGTATTTGCCGATGGCGAAACTCGCGGTTGCCGATTCGTTTTATCTCGAAGGCTCGACCGGCGCGTTGATTCAATCGGCGGCGGCGTATCAGGAATGGCTGACGTTTTTTCCGACGCATCCGCTGGCTGACCGCGTTTTATTAAAAGTCGCCGAATCGGAAATGCGGCAAATCGGGCTGCCCGACCGCGATTCGACCCGCGCCCGCCGCGCCGAACAGCGGCTTCGCGCGTTACTTCAACAGCATCCGAATACTATTTTGAAAGATACGGTCGGCAAAAGGCTCGAAGAAGTTCAGGACAATCTCGGACTGCATAATCTTTACATCGCCAATTATTACTACAAACAATCGGTTGACCAGCAGAAGGGCGGATTAAAAGGAGCGCAGTCGCGCTACCGCGAAATTTTGGACAAATATCCGAATTTCAGTTTTATGGACGAAGCCCTTTTCAAACTCGCCGTAACTTATCAGATTGAAGAGGAAACCGACCAGGCTGCCAGATATTTTCAACAACTCGTGCGCGATTATCCGAACAGCGATTACGTCGAAAAATCGAAAGAGCAGTTGCAGTTAATCGGTGCAGCCGTTCCCGAATCGAACCCCGAAAGAATGAAGGTTTTGGCGCCGGAAAAGAAATCGTTTATCGCCAATTTCAGAGATGAATTGTTCGGACTTTATCCTTTGACGATTGATAAGGACGGCGTTTTAATGACCGACGATTTCGACAAAGAGAAGTTTGAACTGATTGACCAGATAATCGAAAATCAAGGCGACATCAACGCTTCGCAAATTCCGAAATCTTTGACGACGGTTATTTCACAGCAGAAAGTGCAGAAGGAAACCGTGAAAAGGCAGATACCGCAGAAATAATCTTGAAATTTGAGTTTCGTAGGATGAAAGCGAAACTCAAATTTGTTTATAAAAAAAGTTCTCGCCGAAAATCTCGTCGAACTCGGAAAAAAATTATCGCGGATTTACAGGAAATTGAGCAGAGTTTTGTATTTACAGGAAACGTCAGGAAGGTTTTATGAAAAATAAATTGTTCGCTCTCGCCGTCGTTTTTATTTTCTCCGGTTGGCAAATCGCTGCGGCGCAAACTCCGGCGCAGCCGACTCCGCCAATTTCCGAAACGATTGTTAAAAACGTCGAACAAATCGCCGCCAAAAAGCCCGTTTCGCGCCAGCAGCGCGAACAGGCTTACGCCAAACTGCTCGAAGGTCAGCGTCATATCTGGAATTTGAGAAACGCGCGTTCGGACGCGGCATTAGCAAGCGGTGCTTTGCTCGCCCGCCAATCTCTGCAACGCGCCGTCGAGTTTGACCCGACACTTGCCGAAGCCTACACCGCACTCGCCGAACTTTCCAAAAACGCGCCGCCTTACAATATCGAAGAAGCGATTTTACTGGCGAACGTCGCCGTCAGAATTGATAAGAATAATTTCGGCGGACACCTTATTTTAGGACAACTTTACACTTTCAAAAGCGGTTTGAATCGCGGAACCTTGGACGCTAATCAAACGGCAAAAGCGATTGTCGAATGGCAGGAAGTCGTTCGATTAGATTCGCGCAACGCCGAAGCGCACGCCTTTTTGAGTGAATTTTACGGACGTGCCAATCAGCCGACCGAAAAAATCGCCGAACTACGAAGTTGGGTCGCTTCCGCGCCGCCTTTGGGTAACGGATTCTACGGCAGAATTTTTCGCGGCGAATCGCTCGCGCCCGAAAGCGCGTCGCTGAAACTCGGCGAGGCTTTGGCGAAAGCCGGACAAACACGCGAAGCCGTCGAAATTTTAAGTCTGATAGTGGCGGACGAACCCGCCAATCAAGAAGCCGTCGAACTATTGAGCGAAGCCGTTAAATCGGCTGACGAAACTGTGTCCGCCGTCGCCGTCGAATCTCTCAAACAAGCAGTTTATGCCAATCCTGAAAATACTTCGTTGCTCGTTTTACTCGCGCAGGTTCAAGCCAAGGCGGGAAAAATTGACGACGCGGCGATAGTTCTGCAAAATGCGTCTTCGGAATTGACCGCCACGGACGAAAATTCTGCCGCCAATCTGCAAACGGTTTTAGGCGATATATTCGCCGAAAAAAATCGTTTTGACGATGCCGTTAAAGCCTATCAAAACGCTTTGACGATTCGCGGAATCGGCGAAACCGAAGCCGTCGCGCCCGACCGCCGCGATTTTGCGATTCGCGTTTTCGACAAAATAATCGAAACCTACAAAAAAGCCAATCGCCCGAACGAAGCCAAAGCCGTCATTGACCGCGCCCGCCTCGTTTTGAGAAAAAGCGATTTGTTCGCCGAGAAAGGTTAAATACTTCGGTTTGCAGAAACACGCACGTTAGATAAGTGTGCAACGAACACACTTACCAACGTGCGTGTTTCTGCATTTAAAATTCTCACCCGAATCTTTGTTAAATTTTTAACGTCGTTTTTGGAAAATAAAACGCTTTGTCAATTTCCTATAATTGGCATCTATCTCTTCCACGAATAATGCCGACAACTTAATCTGTGGTTGGATAAAAATTTCCCGACCCAACCTTAAACGATAAATGGCAACTCCGCAGCGATGCGGAAGGCGCAAAATCGTGAGTCTCAAAATTTATTTTGAGATTGTCTGATTTCCGAAATGAGGTTTGAATGACGAATAAATTTTTCCTTTTATTATTTTTAGCGGCGTTTTCGCAAAGTGCGTTTTCGCAAAACGGTGTCGCCGAAAAACGTCCGCAGGCTTATTTATTGAGCGGCGGCGATACCCGACCAGCTTTATCACGTCCGCGCACAATTAAAACCGCCGTCGCTGCAACCGCCGTCGAAAACGTGGTTTACCAATCCAAAAAAAATTATAGTCTCGAACGTCAGGCGTTTGATTTGATTAACAAAGAAAGAATTCAACTCGGTTTAGCTGGTTTGGAATGGAGCGACGACATCGCCGAAATCGCGCGAACGCATTCGGAAAATATGGCGAATTACGGATTTTTCAGCCATACGGACTTGAACGGTTTGATGGTTAATGACCGCGCCGATGCGCTCGGAATTACGAAATGGCGGGCGATTGGCGAAAACATCGCGTATAATCGCGGCTACCAAAATCCAGCGATTTCCGCCGTCGAAAAATGGATGCAGTCGCCCGCGCACCGCGAAAATTTATTAAATAATCGCTGGCGCGAATCAGCCGTCGGCATCGCCGTTACCGACGACGGAACTTATTATTTCACGGAAGTTTTTATTTTGCGAAAATAATCAAATAGAGGTTGCGTCGTTAAACAAAAAAATAAAACAGATGCTGTCATTCAACGAATTATTTTCCTGCCGAACAGCGAACAGTTAATAGTGAACAGCGAATAGTTGCGCTCGCAGCGTTGTTCGTTGTTCACTATTAACTGTTCGCTGTTTATTCGGTAAAAATGCGCGTCTATCTTCCGATTTGTTTCAACTGCGTAACTTCCGTCAAAATTAAAAAATGAGATGAAGCGAAGACAATTTGCTTCATCTTTTTTCTTTTTCTATGCTTGGGAGATGCCGGAAAACACTTTTGCATTGCCGTCGTTCGCCAAAATAAATTTACTTTTGCGCGTGTCGGGCAAACGCGCCGACGGTTTTCACGAACTCTGCACGGTTTTTCAGACGGTTTCGCTGCGGGATTATCTAACTTTCGGCGAAAACAAAAAGATTGTTCTGACGTGCGACGACGCGAAAATTCCGGCGGGCGATGAAAACTTAATCGTCAAAGCCGCCAAACTTTTACAAACCGAATTCGGCGTAACCGAAGGCGCGAAAATTCATCTCGAAAAAAAGATTCCCGCGCCCGGCGGACTCGGCGGCGGTTCGTCAAATGCGGCGACGGCTTTAATCGGAATTGTGCGACTTTGGGAATTGAAAATCGAATTTTTGGATTTATGCGAACTCGGCAAATCTATCGGCTCGGACGTGCCGTTTTTTTTCTACGGCGGAACTGCCATCGGCACGGGACGCGGAACGGAAATAACTCAAACGGAGGATTTTCAGGCGGAAAATATATTGATTGTTACGCCGAATGTTGACGTTTCGACTAAAGATGCCTTCGCGCGAATGAATGCGCCTGACTTGACAAATAAAACCTCAAAAAGTATTCTCAAAATTTGTCGTTACGAAGCCGAATCGCTTTATTTACGGCAATCAAACTTGAAAAACGATTTTGAAGCGACGGTTTTTGAATTATACCCGGAAACGGCGCGAGTGAAGAAAAAACTTCTCGATTGCGGAGCCGAATACGCTTTGCTGTCCGGCAGCGGAGCAAGCGTATTTGCTATCTTTGACAGCGATTTGAAGCGGCGGGAAGTGTTTGACGAATTACAAAATGAACGCGCTTGGCGCGTGTTTGCAGTAGAAACAATATCGCGGCAGGATTATCAAAATCAATTAAATTTTGGTGAGATTCTGCACTCCTGACCGTAATTTTTATTGGGGCGTAGCCAAGTGGTAAGGCACCGGTTTTTGGATCCGGCATTCGTAGGTTCGAGTCCTCCCGCCCCAGCCATTTTTGAAGAAAAAAGCGACGGGCAACTTGAAGCACGACAAAGTTGCTCGTTTTTATTTATTTTTGCAATTTTTGCTAGGCAAATGAGTGTAACGGGCAATATCAAAATTTTTTCGGGGAACGCCAATCCGAAACTGGCGGAAGAAATTTGTCATCATTTAAGTTGCGATTTGGGAACGGTTTATGCCGACCGATTTTCCGACGGCGAGTTTAATTTTCAAATCGGCGAAAACGTGCGCGGCGCAGATGTTTTTATCGTCCAGCCGACTTGCCCGCCGTCCGACCAGAATTTGATGGAATTGCTGATTATGCTCGACGCTTTTTGCCGGGCTTCAGCGGAAAGAGTGACGGCGGTGATTCCGTATTTCGGCTATGCGCGTTCGGATAAAAAAGACCGTCCGCGCGTTCCGATTGCCGCGAAATTGATTGCGAATTTAGTCGCTAAAGCGGGCGCCCAGCGGGTTTTGACAATTGATTTACACGCTTCGCAGATTCAAGGGTTTTTTGATATTCCGGTTGACCATTTATACGCCGCGCCGATTATCGTCAACTATTTTCAGCAGAATCCGATTGAAGATTTAATCGTTGTCGCGCCCGACACCGGCGGTGCGGAACGCGCCCGCGCTTACGCGAAACGATTGAATACGGGCTTGGCGTTGTGCGACAAGCGGCGCGAAAAAGCGAACGTCGCTGAAGTGATGAACATCGTCGGGAACGTCAAAGGTAAAAATTGTTTGATAATTGACGATATGTGCGACACCGCCGGAACAATTTGCAAAGTCGCCGACGCGCTTTACGCTAACGGTGCAAATGATATTTACGCCTGTTTTACCCACGCGGTTTTGTCGGGCAACGCGATTGAAAATCTGCGCGGCTCGCATTTGAAGAAAATTATCGTCTCGAATACGATTCCGCTGTGCAACAAAGGACAGTCGTTAAAGGCGGAAGGCAGAATCGAAGTTTTGAGTGTGGCGAAATTGCTCGCTTCGGGAATCAAGTCCATTCACGATGAAACCAGCGTTTCATCATTGTTCATTTGAATGAGTAGAGAGTGGAGAGTGAAGAGTAGAGAGTTAAAATCTTTACTCTCTACTCTCTACTCTCCACTCTCTACTATTAAAATTATGGCAGATAAAGTTGTAGTAAAAGCGGAAAAAAGAGAGGGTCGCGGCAAAAACGATTCGCGCCGGTTGCGGGTCGCGGGCAAAGTTCCCGTTTCGATTTACGGCGGCGGCGGCGAAGCGGTTGCCGGAGTTGTCGAATTAAAAGACTTAGCAGCAATTTTGCGTTCGGATTCGGGAGTCAATACGATTTTTACCCTCGATATGGCGGGCGAAGGCACGGGCGACGTAATTTTTCACGCCCGTCAGATTGACGCGCTCAAAGGTCGTCTGGTTCACGCCGATTTGCGCCGTTTGGCGAAAGGCGAAAAAATCGAAGTTACCGTGGCGATTCATCTCATCGGTGAAGCCATCGGTTTGAAAGAAGAAGGCGCAGTTTTGAATCAGCAGCTCCGCGAAATCAAGGTTTTGTGCGAGCCGAGCAAAATTCCCGAATTTCTGGAAGTTGAAGTAACGGATTTGAATGCCGGTGAATCGGTTCACGTTTCCGACATTAAAGCCGAGTCCGGTGTCGAGTTTCACGAAGAACCGGAAGCGGTTGTCGCTTCGATAATTATCGTGAAGGAAGAAGACCTCGAACCGCAGCTTGAAGCAACCGAACCGGAAGTCGTCGGCAAGGAAGGCAAAGATTCTGACGGCAGCGAATAAAGAAATCGTTTGGAGTTCCGCCTCCAGATGGCTTTCTTTCTAAACTGAAAATTCCGTCTGAAGGCGGAACTCCGAACAGTTTTTGATTTATGGATTCGCCGTCTGAAACGAACTGGCTGATTGTCGGCTTGGGAAATCCGGGCTTGCGTTATGAAAAAACGCGCCACAATCTCGGCTTTATGCTGGTTGATTGGTTGGCGCGGGAATTTCAAACATCGGTCAAACGCGAAGAATGTCGCGCTTTAATCGGTCGCGCCGCAATTGAAAATCAAACGGTCGAACTCGTCAAGCCGCAGACTTTTATGAATTTAAGCGGCGAATCGGTCGCCTGTTTTTTGAAAAAAGCCAATCGCACGGTGGAAAAGCTGATTGTCATTTCCGACGATTTGGCTTTGCCGCTCGGCACGATTCGGCTTCGCGCCAAAGGTTCGGCGGGCGGTCATAACGGTTTGAAATCAATTATCGCGTGTTTGCGAACGGAAGAATTCGTTCGTCTGCGAATCGGAATTCAGCCGGAACATCAGTTGCGAGATGTCAAAGATTACGTTTTAGAGAATTTTTCTAAAGTGGATTTGATAAAAGTCGAAGAAGTTTTACAGCATAGTGCCGAAGCGATTCGCGCCGTCATTGCGGACGGTGCGGAAAAAGCGATGGCGCGATTTAATTAAGGGATGAAGGATGAAGGATGAGGGATGAATAAAGAAAAATCTCGTCGTTTTGTTTCTTGACTTGAAAATAGAAAGGTTTGAGAAATGAACGAGATGATTTGATTTTATTCAGCCCTCAGCCCTCAGCCTTCATCCCTTACAAACCCCTTCTTGCTTCATTCAAAATGAGTGAGGCTCGAATAGCCAAAAGGAGGAAAGAACTTGGCAGAAAAAAGAGTATATGAGGTGATGTATATCGCCGCGCCGGAGACGGCGGACGAAGACGTTGCCAAGCTGAATGAAGCGATTCAGCAGCAAATTGAAAGAGACGGCGGAAGCGTCTCGAAAACCGAAGTGATGGGCAAGCGCAAACTCGCTTACCCGATCAAAAAGAAAACCGAAGGTCATTACACCTTGTTTGAAATCGAAGGTTCGGGTCAGGAAATTGCCGAACTCGAACGCCGGTTTCGCGTCAACGATACGGTGATTCGTTTCGTCACGGTGCGCGTTGACGAAACGCGCAAAACGGCGGCGAAATTAACCGCCAAACGCGAAAAAAATCAGAATCGCCGACCGGGTAATTCAAATTTCAGACAAACGGAAGATTCGACGGCGAACGATGCCCGCGATAATCAATAGGAGTAAAAAATGGCAGAAAATAAAGCAAACGAAAACGAAGAAATCGTGATGAACGATATTGATTTGGGCAAAGTCGCGGAACTCAAAAACGAACGGATGCCGCGCCGCTTTCAACGCCGTCGGCAAGGTCCGAATATCCCGGATTATATTGATTGGAAGGATGTTGATTTCCTGCGCCGGTTTATTCCCGAACGCGGGAAAATTATGCCGCGCCGCATCTCGCAGGTTTCCGCCAGAGACCAGCGCCGTCTGGCGAAAGCGATTAAACGGGCGCGTTCGATGGCTTTAATCCCGTTCGTTACAGACTAGAAAAGGAGAAATTTAATTATGGCAACTACGACCATTCTTTTACGCGAAGATGTTGAAAATCTCGGCGGACGCGGCGAAGTCGTGAAGGTTAAAGCGGGCTATGCGCGAAACTTTTTGCTGCCGCAAGGCATTGCGACCTTGGCGACCAAAGGCAACGTCAGTCAAATTTCCAGAGAACGCGAATCGCTTTTGAAAAAAGCGGCGACCGAAAAATCGACCGCCGACGCGCAAGCCGAACAAATGAAAGATATTTCGCTGAGGTTCGAGCGCAAAGCGGGCGAAAGCGGAACGCTGTTCGGTTCGGTAACGACGATTGACATCGCCGAAGCCTTGCAAGCGAAAGGCTACGAGATTGACCGCCGTAAAATCGTTTTGAAAGATACGATTAAGGAAATCGGCGACTACACGGCGAAAGTTAAACTGCACCGGGAAGTTACTTTGGATGTTCCGGTTAAAGTTACAGCGGAAGGCGCGGCGGAAACGCCCGTCAAGCCGGAAACCGCCGAAACAGAAGAAAAAGTTGTGGAAAATTCTGTGGAAACCACCGACGAAACAACCGAAAGCTAATAAAATCGGGCAAATCGAACAGATTAAAATCTTTGTTTGTTCGCTTGGTTTATATTATTATCAAAGACTGCAAGTTTTTTAGCTTGCAGTCTTTTTCTATCTAATCTTAAAACAGAAAGCAGAAGGCAGTCGGCAGAAGGCGGAAGGCGGAAGGCAGTTGGCGGTCGGCAGAAGGCAGAAGGCAGAAGGCAGTAAATTATGATACTCGACACTATAATTCTCAATCTAAAACTGCTTTCCGCCTTCTGCCTTCTGCCTTCTGCTTTCTGCTTTCTGCTTTCTGCCTTCCGCCAACTGCCAACTGCCAACTGCCTTCCGCCAACTGACTTCCGCCGACTGTCTACTTACCTAATCTGCGTTTCATAAACCGATTTGATGCGGATTTGCTGGTCTTTGTTGATGCGGATGTGTTTTCC
>JAJAYR010000421.1 GCA_026786155.1 Pyrinomonadaceae bacterium | reverse complement strand
TTGAGGCGTAGCCTCTTTGGTTGGGGAAAGTCTTGCGGAAAGGCATAGCCTTTCCGCACATCAGGCGGCAAAGCCGCGATTATTGCGGTATTTATTTTTCAAGGACCAAAATGTGAACAATCAAAAAATGGCGAACGACGATTGGAATAAAGCAAAACTAATATTTGCCGACGCGATAAAAATTGCGCCGGCGAAGCGTTTGGCTTTTCTCGATGAAGTTTGCCAAGGCGATGCGGAAACGCGCCGCGAAGTCGAATCTCTGCTTGCCTCGCTCAATGATGCCGGAAGTTTTATGGAACAGCCCGCCGCGCAGGAAGTCGCCGACATTATCCGGCAAAATAAAGTTCTCGAAGCCGGTAAAAGTTTCGGGCATTACGAAATTGTCCGGCAAATCGGCGCGGGCGGAATGGGCGAAGTTTATCTGGCAAAAGACACGCAACTCGAACGCTTCGTCGCCGTCAAAATTCTCAACGAACGGTTCAGCCGCCACGAATCGAATCTCGAAAGATTCGTCAAAGAAGCTAAAGCCGCGTCGAGCCTAAATCATCCGAATATTCTCGTCATTCACGAAATCGGTTTGAGCGACGAGGCGAATTATATCGTCAGCGAATTTATCGAAGGCAAAACTCTGCGCGATGTGATCAGCCAAACGAGTTTGAAATTGCCGGAGATTTTGGACATCGCTGTTCAAATCGCTAACGCGCTTTCCGCCGCGCACACGGCGCATATCGTTCACCGCGACATAAAACCGGAAAACATCATCGTCCGTCCCGACGGGTTTGTAAAGATTCTGGATTTCGGTCTGGCAAAACTTACCGAACAAAAGGCAATCGGTTTGGAAGCGTCAACCGTCAAACAAAACGAAACTGCCAAAGGCGTAATTCTCGGAACGGTCAATTATATGTCGCCCGAACAGGCGAAAGCTGAAAAAGTTGACGAGCGCACGGATATTTTTAGTTTTGGTGTCGTGCTTTACGAAATAATTACGGGAAGAACGCCGTTTGCGGGTGATTCGATGTCGGAAACTTTTGCCAATTTAATCAACTCCGAACCAAAACCGCTTGCCAAATTCGCGCCCGACGTTCCCGAAGAATTGCAGCGGATTGTTTCCAAAATGCTCCGCAAAAACAAAGGCGAGCGTTATCAAACGATGAAGGACGTTCTGACGGATTTGAAAGATTTGCGGGAAAATCTGGCGTTTGACCAACGCTTGGAAAAATCGCATTCGCCGAACGACAAAAACGCGACCGCCGTTTTGCAGGCGACAACGGGCGACGGCAATCAACGGACGAATGAAACGAATAATAATTTCACCGGACAAATCAAACGGCGCAAATCGCTCGCCGCATTTGGGTTGATTGCTTTGCTCGTCGGCGCAATCGGTTTCGGCTACTATTTTTGGTCGGCAAATAAATCGGTTTCGAGCGCGACGGGTAAAAAATCACTTGCCGTTTTGCCGTTCGTCAATGCCGGACAAGACCCGAACGCCGAATATCTTTCGGACGGCATTACCGAAAGCATTATCAATAATTTGTCGCAGCTTTCCAATCTCAGAGTGATGTCGAGAAACTCCGCGTTTCGTTTCAAAAATAATCAAACCGATACGAAAAATATCGCCGCGCAACTTGGCGTAGAAACGCTCGTTACGGGCGACATCCGGCAAATCGGCGATAAATTTATCATCAATGTGCGCCTGATTGATGCGAGCGACGATTCGCAGATTTGGGGCAATCAATATGTTAAAAATTCAGCCGATGTGATTGCCGCGCAAAACGAAATCGCGCAAGCCGTCGCCCAAAATCTGCGCCTGAAATTATCCAATTCCGAACAGCAGCAGATGGCTAAACGTCCGACGGAAAACGCCGAAGCCTATCAACTTTATCTCAGAGGACGTTTTCACGTATTCAAATTAACGCCGCCGGAAATTCAGCAAGGCATTTCATATTTCCAGCAGGCGATTAATCTTGATCCGAATTACGCGCTCGCCTACGCCGGACTTGCCGACGCATATCGTTCGCTGGCGGTTGGCAGCGAACTGCCGCCGACCGAGTTTATGCCGAAATCGCAAACGGCGGCAAACAAGGCAATCGAACTCGACGACGCTCTCCCCGAAGCGCATACCGCTCTCGGCGCGACGTTATTTTGGCAGTGGAATTGGAACGAAGCCGAAAATCAATTTAAACGCGCTCTGGAACTAAGTCCGAACGAGGCGAATGCTCATACCTTTTACGCACATTTGCTTTCCAACATAGGACGACATGCCGAAGCACTCGCCGAAATCAAACGCGCCCGCGAACTCGATCCGCTTTTTCCGTTTGCCGGTGCGCTCGAAGGACAATTTCTGCTGCACGCCGGACAACCCGACGAAGCGTTGGACAGATTGCGAAAAACATTTGAACTCGCGCCTAATTTCTGGATGCCGCATTTATTCGCCGCGAGTGTTTATACCGAAAAGAAAATGTTTGAAGAAGCAGTCGCCGAAGCGCGAAAAGCCCGGGAACTTTCGCCCACTCAAACTATTTCAGTCGCGTATGAAAGCTACGCTCTGGCGAAATTGGGGAAAAATGACGAAGCGCGAATCTTGCTGAACGAATTATTAAAACTATCGGAAACACGGTTCGTTCCGCCTACTCATTTCGCGCTGATTTACAACGGTCTCGGCGAAACCGACAAAACCTTTGAATGGCTGGAAAAAGGTTACGAACAGCGCGACCCGAAAATGGCTTTTCTGAAAGTCGAACCGAAATGGAACAATCTGCGCGGCGAACCACGCTTTATTGATTTGATGCGGCGGATGAATTTTGAATGAAATATGAAAATAGCTTTAATCGGTTACGGCGCGATGGGCAAACTCATCGCCACTTTAGCCGCCAATAAAAACCACGAAATCGTCGTCGTCGTTGACGAATCGGACGCGGACTTATCAGCCGAAGAATTGTCGGAAAGTTTAAAAGACGTTGACGCGGCGATTGATTTTTCGGTTGCCGAAGCGGTCAAACGAAACGTCGAAGCGTGTTTGATTGCCGATGTGCCGCTGGTTGAAGGCACGACCGGCTGGAATGACGAAAAAGAAAGTATTCGGCAAATGGTTGAAAAATCAAACGGCGCGTTCGTTTTCGGCGCAAACTTTTCAATCGGTGTGAATTTGTTTTATCGGATTACGAATTTCGCGGCGGAGATTTTCAGTCAATTTGGAGATTACGAAGCGTTTATCGAAGAACAGCATCATTCGCGGAAAAAAGACGCGCCGAGCGGCACGGCTTTGAAATTAAAAGACATCGTTGCCGAACACATCAAAAAAGATTTTTCAGTTTCTTCGACTCGCGCCGGAAACATTCCGGGAACGCATCGCGTCGGTTTTGACGGCGCGGCGGACCAGATTTTACTGGAACATCTGGCGCGTTCACGCGAAGGTTTCGCGTCGGGCGCGATTGTCGCGGCGGAATGGATTCGCGGCAAAAAAGGTTTTTATGAATTTACCGAAGTGATGGACGAGATTTGTCAGAACCGTCTGCGGTAGCGGATGGTTAGCCATCCAGATCGAAAATTTGATTATCAACCTCAACCGTCCGCTACCGCAGACGGTTCTGACTTGCGTCAATAAAATCCGACGGGTTGAGCCAACCTTTATTTTCCGCCGAATAGCCCGCGCCTGCCTGATTCCACATCGGACAACTTTCTTCGCGTAATTCAAAATGCAGATGACAGAGATATTTGCCAGCGGCATTGCCGACTTCGCCGATTTGTTCGCGCATTTTCACTTCGCCGCTCGTTTTCAAAATCTTTCGCAGATGTCCGTAAAGTGTCTGAACTTTCTTTCCGGCGGGCAAATCGTGTTCGATAATGACGACGTTTCCCCAACCTTCGCCCGCATTTTCCGCATAAACAATCGTGCCGTTTGCCGCTGCAAAAACCGGCTCGCCGCAATCGGTGTTGCCGCCCGAATTTTTATTCCAATCTTCGCCGAGATGCGTGTTGACGGTGAAATCCTGCGCGTTATACCAATCGTCTTTTTTGTCTTTGGCTTCGGTTATCAATTCGATTTTCCCAATCGGATAAGCGAATTTTTCGGCGATGATTTTCGACGACGGCAAAGGCGGCGCGGTTTCGATTTGGTTTGATTGCGCTTCGGACGAATCGCAGGCGAGTTGTGAAAATAAAATGACGGCGGCAAAAAAGAGTTTTATCAATCGCATAAATTTTCGGCTTCCGATTTTGTCACGCGAACGATTATAGACATATACTTTTGTTTTGCGTCAACAAAAATAACAGGTTGAAAAATTATGACGATTAAATTAGATTGGCTTCAAGGCTGCGGCACGGCTCTGGTTACGCCGTTTCACGCGGACGGCTCGATTGACGACGATTGTTTCAAAAAGTTAGTCAAACGCCAAATAAAAAATGGCGTAAAAATTCTGATTCCGTGCGGCACGACGGGCGAAGCGGCAACGCTTTCGGAAGCGGAAAAACTTCACGTTATCCGAATGACGATTGAGGTCGCACATCAATCAGATGCTAAAGTCATTGCCGGAACAGGCAGCAACAGCACGGCGGCGACGATTGAAATGACGCGCAAAGTGCGTGAACTCGGCGCAGACGGCGCATTGATTGTCGCGCCGTATTACAACCGACCGACGCAGGAAGGAATGTTCGCGCACTTCGGCGAGATTGCCAAATCGGTCAAAGAGTTTCCGATTATGCTTTACAACGTGCCGTCGCGCACCGCGTCGAACATTTCCGCCGAAACTTGTCTGCGATTGGCGAACGAATACGAAAATATCGCTGCCACCAAAGAAGCGTCGGGAAATTTCTCGCAGATTATGGAAATAATCGCCAAACGCCCGGAAAATTTCGCCGTCTTTTCCGGCGATGACGCGACGACTCTGCCGCTGATTGCCATCGGCGCGGATGGTCTGATTTCGGTTTGCGCGAACGAAATTCCAGCGGAGACTTCCGCGATGGTCGAAAAGGCTTTAGATGGCGCGTGGACGGCGGCGCGGAAAATTCATTACAAAATTCTGCCGCTGATGGAAGCCAATTTCATCGAAGCCTCGCCCGCGCCGTGCAAATTCGTGATGAAGGAAATGGGATTGTTAGAAGAGAATTTAAGATTGCCGCTCGTTCCCGTAACCGAACCGACGCAAAAAAAATTACGCGAGATTTTGGAAGAAATAAAATAAGATT
>JAJAYR010000420.1 GCA_026786155.1 Pyrinomonadaceae bacterium | reverse complement strand
GATGATAATCGCCCGCAATTTGTGCCGACCGTCGGTTTTGGAGTAGTTACCGGCGACCCGGCTCTCGCTATATTTAATGCCACAAATTTCCCCGGTTCTTCAGATGCCCAAAGAACCGAGGCGGCTAACTTATATGCGACGCTGACGGGAAGAGTTTCCAGTTACACCCAAACCGGCTATTTAGGAGCCAACGGGCAATATGTCCCGAGCGGTCCTTTGTTTAGAGAAGTCAAACAGCGCACCTATGGTTTATTCGCGCAGGATACGTGGCGTGTGCGTCAAAATCTGACGATAAATTTCGGCTTGCGCTGGCAGCCGCAGGAAGGCTACACGCTTGAAACCGAAAACTTCTCAAGACTTAGCAATTTCAATATGTTATACGACGTTTCCGGTTCGGGTAATTTATTTACTCCGGGAACTTTAACCGGAACAATTCCGACGGTTGTCGGAACCAAAAAAGGTGAAAGAGCATTCCCGACCGACTACAACAACTTTGCGCCGACCGTCGGCGTTGTTTGGAGTCCTGATTTTGGAGACGACGGGTTTTTAAGCACCGTATTTGGCAGGGGCGGACGCAGCGTTATTCGCGGAGGATTCGGCAGAGCATTTGTCCGCGAAGGAACGATTCTTGCCGGTAACACTCTCGGACTCAATCCGGGCGGCACTATATCGCTTAACCGCAGTGTCGGTCTCTTAAATTTAACCACCGGCACACTTTTGCGAACTCCGGGCAATCCGAATTTGACTCCGGCAAATTTTACGGCGACTCCGACATTTCCGCGAACATTAACCGCGGCTGACTCGGCGTTAGCGTTCACTCCTAATTTGAAAACCGGCTATGTTGATTCTTATTCTTTAGGCTTTCAGCGTGAACTTGATAGTAATACCGTTATCGAGTTTCGTTACGTCGGCAACCGCGGTAAGGACATATTCAGGCTTTACTCGCTGAATGAAACGAATACGATAGAAAACGGATTTGCCGGTGAATTTAGATTGGCACAAACTAATTTATTAGCTAATGAGGCAGCTTTTGCTGCGGGACAAAGAAACCGTCGCTTCTGCACGGGCTTTTTCAACGACGTTACCGGAACGTGCCAAATTAGTTCAACAAACACTAATGCCGGCACCTCTCTCCCAACTATTGCCTTTTACGGTGCCGGAACGGGAACATCGGCATTGCCGATTTTCTTCAATTATGTTGTAGGGTCAAATGTCGCGGCTAACATAAATAATCCGACATTTTACAATACTGCGGCGTTCGCAAGCACCACTCTTATTAACCCGCTGGCGACAGCCAATCCTAACGTGGTGGGTTTAGCCGGTATATTGGGGAATACCTTCCGCGCGAATGGAGCGGCGGCAGGTCGTCCGAGCAACTTTTTCAATAATTGTCCGACGACAGTCGGCTTCTGTTTTATCGTAGATAACTCTGAAACGAGTTCGTATGATTCGGCGGTTGTCGAACTGCGAAGAAGATTGTCCAACGGATTGCGTGTGCAGGCAAGCTATGTTTATGCAAAAGCCTTTACCAATGCTTTTGCCGGAGCAACCAGTTTCGCCGGAGCCGCCGGTGCCGACCAAAACAATAATTCTTCCGTTACCTTGAGAAACCCGGATTTGGATAATACTCCTGCTCAGATTGATCTTCGACACGCCTTCAAATTTGATGCGACCTACGATTTGCCGTTCGGCAGAGGAAAGCAGTTCTTTTCCGGTTCAAATGGTTTTGTCAATGGACTTATCGGCGGATTTACGCTTGTTCCGACTATGCGCTGGCAGAGCGGTTCGCCGTTTCTGCTTGAAAATGTTCAACTCGTCGGTATAACGGCTGAAGAACTGCAAAAAGAAATCAAAGTTCGCAAAGGTCCGAACGTCGTTACCTATTTGCCGGATGATATTATCGTCAATACGCAGCGGGCGTTTAACGTCAGCGCGACTTCGACAACCGGCTACGGAACGACCTTCGGCGGTGCGCCGACCGGCAGATTTATTGCTCCGGCTGGCTATAACAATTGTCAGGCAAGATTTGCCGGCGACTGCGGTTTCAGAAAATTGGTTTTATACGGACCGGGTTTTTTCAAAATGGACTTGGCTGTTCTTAAGCGATTCCAATTTGACGAAAAGCGTAATGTTGAACTCAGGGCGACATTCTTCGATATTCTAAACAGACCTAACTTCCGTGTTGGCGGTTTTGGGGGTAACTTCACTAATGTTACCAATTTCGGCGGAGGCTTCGGCGAACTCGGCGCAGGCACGGCGTATCAAGATCCGTTCGGTTCTAATGATCCGGGCGGTCGCATTATTGACTTGACGCTCCGAATTAACTTCTAATCTAAAATAATTTAGAAGTCTGAAATTTAAGGTGTTGTTCGATTCGGGCAACACCTTCTTTTTGTTTTGTAACCGGGTATTCTGTTATATTTCAAGTCTTATGGCGAAAAAAGGTGCGGTATTAGTTTGCGACGACGAGGAAATAATGCGCGACGTTTTGGAGACGATTCTGACGGGCGCGGGTTATAAGGTTGATTTGGCGAAAACGGGCGAGGAAGCGGTCGAGGCGTATGAGCAGAAAAATTATGACGTGGTTTTGATGGACGTTTCGATGCCGGGCAAAGGCGGTTTGACCGCGCTCGAAGAAATTATCAGAATGGACGCGGAGGCGGTCGTTTTGATGGTAACGGCGTATGCGACGTTTGACACGGCGATTTCGGCGTGGGACAAAGGCGCGGAAGGCTGTATCAGAAAGCCTTTTCAGAACGAGCAGATTCTCGCGCTGGTCAATCGCGGCATCAAAAAACGGCGCAAGGAAGAGGAAAGAGTTTCGTTGCGGCAGGCGATGACGCGCTCGGTCAAACGCGACGCGATTATCGGGCGTTCGGAGCAGATGGAAAGTGTTTTTCGGCTGGTTGAAAGAGTTGCTCCGGCGCGTTCGACCGTGTTGGTAACGGGCGAGTCCGGGACGGGCAAGGAACTCGTCGCCAAATCAATCCACGAATCCTCGCTTCGCGCCGACAAACCGTTCGTCGTCGTCAACTGCTCGAACATTCCGTCGGAACTGCTGGAATCGGAACTTTTCGGACACAACAAGGGCGCGTTCACGGGCGCGGTGGCGGTGAAAAAAGGTTTGTTTGAGGTTGCCGACACCGGCTCGATTTTTCTGGACGAAATCGGCGATTTGCGACCGGAATTGCAAGTTCGTCTTTTGCGCGTCATTCAGGAACGCGAATTTACGCCGCTCGGCGAAACTACGCCGGTCAAAGTTGACGTGCGGATTATTGCGGCGACGAATGTTGACTTGAAGGAAGCCGTTAAAAACGGGACTTTCCGCGAAGATTTATATTATCGTTTGTCGGTCGTGCCGATTGAACTGCCGCCTTTGCGGACGCGCCGCGAAGATATTCTGACACTCGCACAGCATTTTATCCGCAAATACAATGAGGAAAACGGGCGCAAAATCACCGAAAGTCTCTCGCCGGAAGTTTTGTCCTTGCTGGAAAATTATTATTATCCGGGCAACGTCCGCGAACTGGAAAATATCATCGAACGCGCCGTCGTGATTGCACCGACCGACGAAATCACCGTCGAATGTCTGCGCCCGGAAGTTCGCAATCCCGAATTAGCGCGGGAAATGATTCAGGACGGCGAAGGCACGTCCGACGACATAGACATCTCGCGCGGCGTGAATTTTTATGACGAAGTGCGGCGTTTTGAAACCGATTTGATTCGTCGTTCGCTCGACCAAACCGGCGGACACCAATCACGCGCGGCACGGCTTTTGGGCTTAAATGCGACGACGCTCAACTCGAAAATAAAAAGCTATAATATCCTGCCGCGCGTTTAGACAGTCAGAACCGCGAGCGATAGCGACCGGCTTCTTTCAAAAGGCAAAAGTAAAAGGGTAAAGGCAAACTTTAAGACACGCTTTCAAATTTTTTACTTTTGCTTTGAGCGCAGCTAACCCGGTCGCTGCCGCTTGCGGTTCTGACATTTGACCGTCGCCGTTGAGCGGTGCAATCATACAAAGTAAAATGATGTTGCGGCATCAAAGCGAACAAATCATTTGGCGGAGACGTATTTTCAGCAAAGAGGAAAAAACGATGGCAGATTATAAAGAACGATTTGAGAAATGGCAGCGCGAGGCGAAGGAACGCTTTGACGATTTTGATAAGGAACACAACTTGAAGGAAAAATTTGAGGAAAGTGCCAGAATCGCGGCGGACGCGGCGAAAAAAGGCGCGGAAACTTTCAGGGAAGGCGCACAAAAAATGCGGGCGGAAGCCGAGAAATCAGAAGTCGGCAAACAAGCCGTCAAAGTCGCCGAAGGCACGATGAAAACCGCCGAGGAAACGGCGAAAAAGGCTTGGGACGCGAGCGAACCGCTTCGCAATGCGGCGGAAGACGCGGGCGGACGCGCCGCCGATACGATTGCCGCTTCCGCCGTCGAAGCCGAAAAAGTTATCAAGCAAGTCGGCAGACAGGCGGGCGCGATTTTTAATGTCGCCGCCGATAAAGCGGGCGAAGTTTTTGAAGATGCGAGAGATTCGTTCGGTTCGACCGCGAGCCGCGTTTCCAAAGCGTTTAATCTCGGCGCGAGTTGGACGCGGACGATTGATTCGGCGATTAAAACCGTCCAGCAAACTTCCGATTGGATTTCCGAAAATCCTCTGCAAGCCGCAACGACGGGTGTTTCGATGGCGGTCGGTGCAAGTTTGGGCGTAGTTTTTACCGGCATCAGCTCTCATTGGCTATTCAATTCGGCTCTGCCCGCGTGGTCGGTGCAGAAGGCGGGCGAGCAATTTCAGAAACACCTTAAAACGCAGGACGAACTCGTCGAAAAAGGCGAACTTTCGCAAGCCGAAATTGAGCGTTTGCAGTTTGAGCGCGACATCGCCAAATACTTCGGCGCACCGCTTTTGGGCGCGTATTCCTTCGCTTCGGGCGCGGTTTTGATGACGAATATCCTGAACCCGAAAACCGTGACGGGCGCACCGATTAGCTGGCTTTTGAACGGCAGTCCGCTGCTCGAAGGCGTGTGGTTTTTCGGCAACGGCGTAATTTGTTTTAAGACGAGTTACGATTTTTTCATGTTCGCGCTCGAAGACCACGAAGACGTGCAAAAAATCGTTAAGGAAATAAAAGGTTTGCTGCCCGCGTAAAAATTATTGGCGATGTTTCACAATTTATTTTAGCGAAAAGGACGATTCGGAATAGATGAGAGTTGATAGATAATAGATGAGAGATAAACCGGAAGCCGCAGAGATTTATTTTCTCTCTGCGGCTTTTTTACGTCTTTACAGTAAAAACTTCTTCCGGCATAACGCAAAAATCGAGTTTTATGTCGAATGATTGAGCGTCGGAAATTTCCGCGACCGAAGCGAAATACGACAAGCCGATTTTCAAACAATCCGCCCGGCAGGTTTTCAACAATTTATCGTAAAACCCTTTCCCGTAGCCGACGCGAAAACCGCCATTATCAAAGCATAAAAGCGGCGCCAAAACCGCGTCAATCCTTTCGCCGACAACCGATTCGCCGCCAATCGGTTCGGGAATGTGCCACTGGTTGACGGCGAGTTTCGCGGCATCGAATTTCAGGTTTTCAAGTGTCATCGTTTCAAAATCGAGCCGCGGCACAATCGTCGTAATCCGCGGGAAATCCCGCCGCAAGCGATTGATAATAATAAAGGTATCTATTTCCCTGTTTTTTTCGATTGGCAGAAAAACGTGCAGAAATCGGATGTTTGTTAAATCGAAATGCGCGAAAAATTGCTCGGCAATTCGCCGACTTTTTTCACTTCTTTCGGCATCGGAAAGTGATTTTTGTTTTTCGAGATAAATTTTACGAAGTTCGGATTTCAGCATTGAAAATCTTGGATTTAATTGACCACAATTGGGTTTTTGTCATAATATGCTTACTTATTTCAATTTAAGCACCCCAACAGAAATAGGTTTGAGCGGAAAATTGATACTAAGTTTGGAGTTCCAACTAAAGTTGGAACTCCAAACAGTTTCATTTATTTTTGTTGACGTGCTTAATCGAATAAAAAACTTCCGCCGGGATAAGCGCAGTAACGATTGAAAATTTACTTGTTTTCACCAAATTTGTTAGCACCTTCTTTTACCAAACTCCCGAAACCTTCCTCTTTTAGGATTAGATATATTCGCAGCATTCTTGAGTTTTGCACGACCCGTTCGTAGGTTTGCAGAGATTTGATTTGATTTTGCTGGTCGTGCAGCTTCTGCACGGCGTTAATCCGTGAACCGAGTTGATAAAAAAATGAGCGAATCAATTTCGTTTCGGCTTCGTCGGCTTCATACAAAAATTTCAACTCATTCGGAATTTCCGCCCCAACCGCTAAAACGCCTAAGCCGTGTCCGTGCAGAAATTCAAAATGCGGATATTTCTCTTTTAATTCCGTCCAAAACTTCCACACGCCGAAATCGCGTTCCCGAACATTCGTGTCGTGAAAAAGAACGATTCCGCGTTCCGACATTTTCGGCAGCCACGTTTGAAAATCGTGTTTGACGGCTTCGTAAGTGTGAAACCCGTCAATATGCAGCAAATCAATCGAGTTTTCGGCGAAATGGTTTAAGGCTTCATCAAAGGTTGACTGCACGAGACGCGAAAAACCGCCGTAAAGCGGGTCGTGATGCGCCTGTAGTTTCATCAAAACTCCTTCCTCCAACAATCCGGCGTGCGCGTCGCCTTGCCAAGTGTCAATCGCATAACATTTCGTTTCCGTTGGCAAAGATTTAACCGCCTGACAAAAGGCGCAGTATGAAACTCCGCGATACGCGCCGAGTTCGACCAGCACGCGCGGATGCAGCGCGGCAGCCAAAAACATCGCAAACGGTATATGTTCCGCCCACGCCGTCTCTTCGAGCCACAGCGGAAACTCCAGACAAATCGGATATTCCAAAGGATTAAAAATCATAAATGCTGAATGGTAAATGGTAAATGGTTAATGGTTAATTAAAGAAGATTTTTTCCAATCAGCATTTACTATTTACCATTTAAAAGAAGTTTCCCAATCAACCAGCGGACGCATTACGCCGTCCATTTTTCCGGCGTAATCGCCGCGTGCCGTGTCGCCGGTCAGCGAATCGGCAATATCGAAACTGACGACTTCGAGGGCGTTGAAATGCACGTTCATTATGGGCAGATAAGTAACCATTGCCACGTTGACGAAAAAACTGCCTTCCGCCATCAGATTGCCCGGAATCCAAGCCGTGCTGACGTATCTGCCTTTGTCTTTCGGCTGCCGTTTCCACTCGTTTGAAACATCCTGAATGGTAAAAAGATGAACGCGCCCCTGATTATAAATCTGAAAATTCGGCAGCAGTATTTTGCCCGACTGCAAAACTTCGTAGGTCGCTTCGATTCCGATTTTGCGCCGAATATCGTGCGAGCCGCAAGTTGCGCCGTTTTCGTCGGTGATGCGAACTTTTTCCAGACGGACGAATTCGCTTTCCGGCGAGTTTTTACCGATCTCAAAAAAACGCTCCGCCGTCATTCCCCAACTCGACGAGAGATATTCGCGCACCACGTCCGTCGCCGAACCTGCGCCGACAATTTTTCCGTCGCTCAAAGCAATCGCCCGATTGCAGATGCGCGTAATTGCCGACATATCGTGCGAGACGAACAGAATCGTCCGTCCCGATTGGCTGACGTCGCGCATTTTGCTCAGACATTTTTTTTGAAAAGCGACATCGCCGACGGCTAAAACTTCGTCCACGATTAAAATTTCCGGTTCGAGATGCGCGGCAATCGAAAAAGCGAGACGCATATACATTCCCGAAGAATAATGTTTAACGGGCGTGTCGAGAAACTTTTCAATTTCGGCAAAAGCGACGATTTCATCGAAATTCCTTTCGATTTCCGCCCGCTGCATTCCCAAAATCGCGCCGTTCAAAAAAATGTTTTCGCGCCCGGAAAGCTCGTTGTGAAAACCCGTGCCGACTTCCAGCAGCGAACCGACGCGCCCGCGCAGTTCCGCCGTTCCCGACGTCGGTTTGGTGATGCGCGAAAGAATTTTCAAAAGCGTGGATTTTCCCGCACCGTTGTTGCCGACGATGCCGAGCGTTTCGCCGTCATTGACTTCAAAACTAACGTCCTGCAAAGCGAGTAATTTATCTTTTTTACTTTTCCGATACGGTTTGCGGACAAAACCGACTAACGTATCACGCAGCGAATTATGTTTTGCGCCGCCAAGATAATAAACCTTTGATAAATTTTCGACTTTTATAACTTTCGTCATAGTTAAATAAAGGGTGAGCGTGTTTCAAGAACGATTCGGAATAGATGATAGTTAATAGATGACAGTTGATAGATAAAACCGCCGTCCGAATTTCTCAGTTATCATCTCTCAGTTATCATCTACTCCGAATCGTTAAACCTTTATTGAACACGAATTTAATTGCGCTCAGCCACCAGTTAATTGTAAATCGTTAGTTGTGAAATGTCTTCCGATTAACAATTTGCTAAATCAAATCTGCAAAATCGTCTTCCATTCGTTTGAAAACAAAAAACGAAACGCCAGCCAGAGCAAACGTCAAAACCACCGCCGCGCCAATCGAAAACCAATCGAAACTTCCGCCGAACATGGAAGCGCGAAAGCCCTGCAAAATTCCCGTCAGCGGATTAAGAGCAAACGCGACGCGCCATTTTTCCGGCAAAATATCCGACGGGTAAAAAATCGGCGACAGGAACATCCAAATCTGCAAAAAAAATGGCAGCGCGAATTTCACATCGCGGAAACGCACGTTGAGCGCGGAAAAAAGCGTTCCGAAACTGATTGCCAGCAAAATTGCCAAAACAACAAAAAGCGGTGCTAACAAAATTTGAAAAGTTAAATTTACGCCGTAGTAAATCATTAAACCGACGAGAATGACAAAACTCAACGCCAAATCAATCAAGCCGGAAAAGGTCGCCGCCGTCGGCACAATCAAGCGCGGGAAATAGATTTTCGTCACCAGATTTGTATTGCCGACTAAACTGTTGCTCGCCAGAGTTACGGAATTATTGACATACAACCAAATCAACAAACCGCTCAGGGCAAAAAGCGGATAGGAAATCTGCAAAGATTCAAACCGCGCAAAACGGCTGAAAATAATCGTAAAAATCGCGGTCGTCAAAACCGGCTGCAAAATCGCCCATAAAACGCCGATTGCCGTTTGCCGGTAACGCACTTTGACATCGCGCCAAGTCAAAAAATAAAGCAGTTCGCGGTAACTCCAAAACTCGCGCCACGCGAAAACATTGCGCCACTTCGCCGGTTCGATTTTTGTGATTTCGTCAGGTCGCGGAGAATTCCCGGCAGCGGACGGTTGATTGATACTCAAATTTTTTCTCGGTTTGACGCGGCGTATTCGACCGCCGGTGCGGGCAATTCAGACGCGCTAACTTTTTGCAAAGCGTTTTGAATTTGTTCTTCGACGATTTTCGGGGAAAAATTATTTTTTATAAAATTAAATCCTTCGTCGGAAAGCGTCTGCCATAATTTTTCATCTTCATAAACGCGGCAGATTTCGGCGGCGAAGGCTTCGGGCGCGTCGGCGATTAAAACTTCGCGCTCGTTCGTCAGATTCATTCCTTCCGCGCCGACGCTCGTCGTTACCGTCGGCAAGCCGAACGACAACGCCTGTCCGATTTTGCCCTTCATTCCCGCGCCGTAGCGCAGCGGCGCGACAAACACGCGGCACGTTTCAAAAAGCGGTTCGATGTTCGGCACAAAACCTTCGACGCGGACATTTTCCGAATCGAGCGCGAAAATCTCCGGCGGGGCGTGGCTGCCGACGATACGAAATCGCAGGTCGGGCAATTTTTTCAAGACGCGCGGAAAAATTTCCTTCAAGAAATAATAAACCGCGTCGGCGTTCGGGCGATGCCCGAAATTGCCGATAAACAATAAATCCTTTCGCGCCGCAAACGGTTCGCCGCGCTGGTAAAGCCGGTGAATGTTCGGCACAATCTCGATTTTCGCATTCGGCGCAGCCGCCTGCAAATTCTTTTTATCGTCTTCGGTGACGCACCAAACCTGGTCGGCGGCGTTTGCCAAATTCGTTTCGATTTTTTTATGCCGTTTCGCATCTTTGGCGAATCGCCGGTCGCCGGTCAGTTCAAATTCGCGCATCAGCCGGACGAAATGAACGTCAACCGTATCGAAAATTATTTTGGCGGCGGGAAACATCCGCTTGAAAGTCGGATAAAAGTAATAGGCGACGTGCGGATAACACAACAGCCCAAAATCAAACTTTTCACGTTTGAATCGGCGGTCTAAATCAACCACCCAAACTGTTTCCACGCCGATATTGCCCAACTGTCGTTCGTATTCGGCATCGTCGGGACGTTTGTAAATAAACGTCAGCACGACGCGGTAATCTTTGGCGAGCGTTTTCAAAATAGCGACCATTCGGACGTTGCCCGAATCGTGGTCGGGTTTCGGAATTTCGGTAAAAGCGACGAGAATTTTCGGTTTCCGTGAGCGATTCGATGCCGCTTCGACGTTGCCCGGCGCGAAATGTTCACGCTCCAAAACTTCACGCCATTTGTCGAAAAATTTCCGGCTGTTGATTTCCTGAAAACGCTTGTAACCCGTGTTGGTGCTGCGTCCCGCCGTTGCGCCTTCAAAATGAATCACTTTAGAAAGCGGCTGAAAAACGACCTTGAGATTTGCGGCGCGAACGCTCATACACAAATCCGTATCTTCGTAGTAAGCCGGAGCGTAGCGCATATCGAAACCGCCGAACGAATCGAATAAATCTTTGCTGATGAAAAGCGACGCGCCCGAACAATAATCAACTTCGCGCCGGAAATTAAACTGCCTATCTTCGGGCGATTCGCCGTAACCGTAAAGATGCGCCGTGCCGTCGTTCCAGACGATTCCGCCCGCTTCCTGAAGTCGTCCGTCGGGGAAAATCAGCATCGAGCCAACCGCGCCGACGGTTTCGTCCGCTTCGATGGTTTCAACCAGCGAACTCAACCAAGCGGGCTGAACAATCGTGTCGTTATTCAGAAAAACCAGAAATTTGCCCCGCGCCGCGCCCGCGCCCAGATTGCACGCTTCGACAAAACCGAGGTTCCCGGCGTTGCGAATGACGCGCACACGATTTCCGAACTGCGCCAGCATTCGCGCTGTTTCGTCGGTCGAAGCGTTGTCCACGACGATAATTTCGTTTTCGGTCAAATCAATTTCACGAAAAAGCGAACGCAGACATTCAAAGGTGAATTCCGCTTTGTTAAAGACGGGAATAATAATCGAAGTTTCGATTGTTTCCGGCGCGGCATTCGTTTCTCGACGGGCGGTCAGCAGTAGAAAATCGCTCACGCCGAACGGGTTTAAAAAAGCTGACGATTCCGCGACTTTCATCAGATTGGCAATCGGCGGCGGCAATTCGCGTTCGAGATTAAATCCGTGCCGTCGGCTGTAATTGAGAACTTCGGCGGAGAATTGAAAAGCCGTTCTCGAAGTTCGGAAAAACATTCGCAAAACCGAAGCACTTAATTTCCCGAAGTATCGTTTGACGGAAAACGGCAGATTGTCCTTGAGCATTTTTTTTATCATCGGTTTGTGTTTTCCGCGCAACATTAAACGAAATTTTAGGGTAAAAGTTAGCAAGTTAAAGGTCAACCGATGAAAATCAATTAGGAGTTTGCGGTTAAAATAAGTTCGATGATTAAAACGGTGTTTTTACTGTTCCACAGCGAACAGTTAAAAGCGAACAATGAACAGTTATGGAGCGGCGTTGTTCGCTGTCAGCTAAAAACTATCCGCTGCTGAACAAAGTAAAAAATTGCTGACCGTCGGCGGCGTTTTAATTTTTCTTTGTTCAACCGCGTAACTTTTATCAATGATTAAACCGAATTTGAAAAACGGGCTGCCGATTTTTACGAACTTAAAAACTGATAAATCTGTCGAACGCCCAACCGGATTGCCCGTTGTAATTTACCTGACACCAGCGACCGGGCATTTTTCCGACGTTGGAAGATTTCGGACAACCGAGAACCGTCAACGCCGCGCCGTGCGGAATTTTGGCGATTCGGTAGCCGGTTTCCGAACTCGGTTGGCTGCGAAGCGCGAGAAAACCGTCGCCCGGCGAATGCGCCCGCGCCGTTCTGTCGTTGTTCGCGGTCGGCGTAAAGGTTTCGACGGTCGGATTCTGTTTTTGGTGTTTTTGATTTTCCAGTTGTTTTTTCAAATTCGCCATTTCTTCTTTGAGCCGCGTCGTTTCATCGTTCGGCGTTGCTATCGGCGAAGCATTCGGCGAAGCGGTCGGTGTCGGTGAGGCGGCGATAACGACGGATTGATTGGCTGGCGGGCGAAGCAGCAGATAGGCGGCGATTAGCCCGACGAACAAAAGCAGCGACACGCCCAAAAGTCCGGCGACGATTAAGCCGAAGCCTTTTTTTGCCGGTTGATTTCGGATAATCGGCGGCACGGCGAAAACGGTCGGCGCGGAATCCGGCGGAATGTTGACGCGCAGCGGTTCGCTGCCGCCGAATGACATCTGCACGGTGTTTGCCTCACCTGAAGCGGAAATTAAATTCGCGCCGTCAGACAAACAAAACTGGAGTGAATCGTCAGTATAAGTGGTTTTACAATTCGGACATTGTTTCATCGGTTTAGCCTCGCATTCTGGAAAAGACTTTAGATGCAAATTCACGGATTGGCAAGTTTTTAAGTTTTTTTGTGCGGCTCGATAACGCGCCGTTTGACCGGCGACGAAAGCACAATCGAAGTCGTCGTGATGCCGTAAGGCGTTAATTTATCAATCAGATTCTGCAAATGTTCGACATCCGAGACGGCGACTTTCAAGATAAATGAATCGCCGCCCGTGCCGCGATGACATTCCAAAACCTCCGCCGACTTTTCCGCGACTTCGATAATGCGCGAATAATCAACGCCGGAAATGCTCATCCGAATAAACGCCGTAATCGGCAAACCAATTTTTGCCGTGTCAATTTCGGCGCGATAACCCGTAATAATTTTCGCGTCTTCGAGTTTGCGGATGCGTTCGATAACCGCCGGTGTCGTCAAACCGACGCGCCGACCGATTTCAGCGAAACTCGTCCGCGCGTTTTCCTGTAATTCTTTAAGTATTTTCCAATCAATCGCGTCAATCATTTTAGATTTTAAAGTGAAGAGATGAAATTAACTTAAAATATAAATCGTTTCGACGATAAAAACAAAAGTTGCCTATTCCAACAAATTATACATTTGATTAAAATAGACCGTTGGAAGTATTTCAAAAATAACGCGCTAAAGTTTTGAGTTCACGCTTCAGCGTGTTGCCGCCGCGCTTCGCGGGCGGAGCAAAGGGCGTTCCGCGTTTGAACTCAAAACTTAAAATTCGATTTTTGAGACAGATTTTAGACGATAACTTTTATTTTAACTTAAACATCAAAACCGAGAGAGGTAAAAAAATTATGCCGACTGAAACAACCGCGACGACCGAACCCGCTTTTAATTTGACGAATTATGAAGTCAGAGACGAAGATTTGCCCGAATTTCGTGATATAAAATTTGAAAATATCAATCAACTGGAACTCGACCATCCGGGCGCGAGCGACCAAGAATATCGAACGCGGCGCGACAATATCGCCGGTCTAGCAAAAAAATTCCGCGAAACTCATAACATCACCGACGTTGAATACACCGACGAAGAACAAAAAGTCTGGCAAATCGTGGCGACGAAGTTAGAAGAAATTCAGGCAAGCCGGGCGAGCGAATTTTATCTCGACGCGAAACGAAAACTCGGCATCACGACGACCCGCATTCCGCAGTTGTCGGAGATGAACAAGCGTTTGAAAGAACTTTCCAATTTCCGCCTCGCGCCGATTGAAGGCTTGGTCGAAACCCGCGCTTTTTTAAGCTGGCTGTCGTATCGGACGATGCTCTGCACCCAATATATTCGCCACACTTCGCGCCCCGAATACACGCCCGAACCCGACATCGTTCACGAAGCCATCGGGCATATTCCGAATTTCACGAACAAAGATTTCGCCGATTTTTCGCAATTCATCGGACACGGCGCGAGAATCGCATCGGACGAGCAGCTTGAAGAACTCGGACGGCTCTACTGGTTCACGGTCGAATACGGTTTAATTGAAGAAAACGGCGCAAACAAAGCGTTCGGCGCGGGACTTTTATCTTCGTTCGGCGAGTTGGAACACGCTTTCACCGATAATGTCGAACGCCGCCAGTTCGATTTGGAACGAGTTATCAAAACCGATTATTCATATTCCGATATGCAGCCGATTTTATACGTCATTCCGTCATACCAATTTTTGAAGGACGCGACGCGCAAGTATATCGAAAGTTTCGGCCAAAAGTAGTCTTTAGATTTATGGAAACCGTAAAAGTCGGAACTTCCGCCGTTGAAATATATTGAGTTGATAAAGCGCGGCATTCCGACCGAAGAAACAGCGAATAGTTGATAGTTAATAGCGAACACCGCCGCCTCCCGGCTTTTGCTTTCAACTACCAGTGTTGACAAATTAAATTATCAGCAACTATTTATCCTTAACTCGCGGCATATTTTTAGCGCACGAATAACGTATTCGCGTCGCCGTAATGCTGATAAGCTCCCCACGTCGAACTCGTCGGCTCAAGCGTTGCCACCGCGCTTCGGGCGTCGCTTAACGCCTCGCCCAAAGATTTTCCTTCGGCGAGCGTTACGGCGTAAAATTTTCTGGCGAACTCGATGGCGTAAGCGTCGTCAACCTGCCAGCCCGCGCCGACGTAATTTTCGATACCCTGTTCAAAAAACGCCTGCGCGAGTCCGGCTAATTTTCGATTGGTTTCCCGCGCCGACAGCGGCTTATCAATCTCCGTCGTTCCGATTTGCGACGAGAAACAGGCGTTGGCGAAAACGAGACGCGGGACGCGGCGCAGCCGGAAAATCTCGCGGGCGGACAAAACTTTAAGTTTTCCGTTCGTTTCGTCCAAACCGAAAACCCAGCCGTTGTTCGTTTGATTATCTTTATCAAAAATTCCGTGTCCGGCGAAATGCACGATGTCGAATTCTTCTTCAAAAATCAAGCTCAAAATTTCCACGAGGTCGCATTGCTCGTGTCCGATGCGCGTTTCAAACTGAAAATCAATTTTGCCTTTCAGACTTTCCCGCATTTGAGTAAAAAATTTCAGCAGACTTTCGCCTTCCTTTCGCGCTCCGGGCAGCCGCAATTTTTCCTCTTCGGCAGGATCGGCGATGACGAGAACTTTCAGCCGGTTGTTGACCGGCGGCGCGACGCTCGGAACTGCCGCCGAAAGCGATGCGAACTGGCGCGTAACGCGCAAATCAATGCCGAAATTAGTCGTTCCGCTGACTCCGCCGAAGCCGACCATTTCCCACGGAATCGCCGCCGCCGCCGTGTTCAAAATCAAAACTAAAGAGCGATTCGTGTCAATAAATCTTTGAAAATCTTCGGGAATGACCATCGCGTGGAGCAGTCGCCCGTATTTTTGCTGGTCGCGGACGGTTTGCGCCGAGCGCAGTTTTTCTATCAAACAGTTAATGACAAAATCCTGCACCGGAATTTCGCGCATCGGAATCGCCGCGCTGGAAGTCAGAGCCGAAAGGCAGAAAAGTTCCGGCTGGCGTTCGATGGTGATGCGCGTAACTTCGCGCTGGTCGTCGGACGGCACGAAAAACGGACGCGCTTTCGATTTCGGCTTACCGGCTTTTGATTTGGTTTTGCTGACTTCGACGTCCAGCCCTTTGATTGAATTCTCCTTTTCAATCTGATTGAGCGCGGCTTCGATTTGGCTGATGCGCGTGGTTTTATTTTCCACTAAAGCGAGTTTCAGCGGCGGATTTTTCCCTTTCGGCTGGCGCTCCAAAGCATCGCTCACGCCTGATAAAATGCTTC
The DNA here is from genome assembly GCA_026786155.1 of Pyrinomonadaceae bacterium. Taxonomy (GTDB): domain Bacteria; phylum Acidobacteriota; class Blastocatellia; order Pyrinomonadales; family Pyrinomonadaceae. Next base: position 6,311 of record JAJAYR010000420.1, on the reverse strand, counting down.
GCACGGCGCGGTCAATCGAGATTCTGCCCGAACCCGTGCCGACTAAAACCATCGCCAATCCTTCATAACCCAAAGCCAAAGCACCGAGCGAAACATTCATTACCAGATAGCGCAAATCGTCGCGGCTGAAACTGTCGTAATCGCCCATTCCGCCGACCATCACCGCCTTGACCTTTTTATTCAGCACGTTGCTTTCGAGCGGAATCGTGAAAAGCTGTCCGAGTTGTGCGCCGAACATCCCGTTTTGCTGGGCGTAGGTGATTTGATAGCCGATTGCCGCGTCAATCGCGCCGCACGCGCTGGTCGGCGGCAAATTGTGATAATGCCCGACGAAGACGAGCGGCATTTCGGCATTTTCAAGATAACCCTGCATCAATTCGACGCGGAGTTTTTTCGGTTTGAGCGTTTTTTCTTCTTCGCTCAAAAATGAAACCGGCTCTTTCGCGCCGAGGCTGCCGCCGAGCAGGGAACGCAAAATTTTCTTTTCGGCATCGAAAATCACTTCGGTTTCGAGCGGTTGATTTTCGCGCATCAAACGGGCGACCGCTTCGATTTGTTCAAAATCGCGGTCGTCATCGGCGGCGGAACGAAGCGTCCGCGAGCGCAGCACGACCGGCTTGACCGTCGGTAGTTCCGGCTGTTTATTCTGCAAAATATCTTTGACGGCTTGCAGAACCGCTCGATTATTCGGCAAATCACCGTGCGCTTCTTCGACGTAATAAGTCGGAACGTCTTCGAGCAAACCGAGCAAATGCGGCACGGTGCCGTCGCCGTCGAGCGTCGTGTCAAAATCGAAACCGCCGTCGCCGTCGAGAATTTTTAACGCGGACGGCGTGGCGTAACCGACTCCGGCGATATACGCCATCCGCAGTTTGTCAACGGTCGCGTCCCGCGTGTCGAACAAATCCTGATGAAACTTCGGTATCAACTGCAAATGTCCGGCAAACGAAACGTCGGGAAATTTATCCCAGATATTTGGCTCGTAAATTTCCGGGTTGATGAGTTTTGAAGGGCATAATTGGTAAAGACCGGGAAAAGTATCAATCACCTGAAACCAATCCGCCTGAGATTGAAAGGGCAGTGCCGCGGCGATGGTTTTGACGAAGGAACTTTTGCCCATCAAAGTCTGCACAGCGGCGAACGAACCGGAATTCGGCGTTCCGAGCATCACCAAACGACCTTTGATTTCATTCCACAAATCTCGGTGCTGGCGAATAAAATTTCTGACGACTAAGCCGCCCATCGAATGCGCGACGAAATGCACGGGTTTATTTTTGTCAAACGTGCCGTCGGTTAATTTTTCACCGACGAATTCGGCTAATTCGTCCGCCGTATCGCAGACGTTCAAACGCCAATCGTAGGGAAACGGCGCGGCTTGCAAAGTTTCCAACGCCCGCGCGTAATACCAGCCGATTAAGCCCGTCGCTTTGACCGCCTCGCTGTTGACGTTCGTTTTGCCGTCGGCTGATAATTTCAGACGCTTCATATCGCCTTTAAGAATTCGCCAGAGACTAATCCAAACGTGGTCGGCGTCGCCGTCCGCTTCGACGACCGACAAATGCGAACCCATAATTCCGGGCAGCAGCACGACGTTGCCGAGTTCCTTTTTCGTTTCGGCGGCGCGGTGCGTCAAATCGCGCAATTCCCGAAAATTTTCATCGCCGAAATATGTCCGCAGGATTTGTTCCGGCGGGTCAACTTCGGAATCGAGAGTGCCGCGGGTTTTCGGTTTCGATCCGCGTAAAACCTGCCGCACCGCGCTCCAATCCATCTGTGCCATCTGTTTTTCAGCCGACATTTTATACCTCGTTTTTTATAAAAAAATCTGCCGTTTCTTGTTCGCCGTTGTGCCTTCGAGATGCGGATGCTGCGGGTAATCTTCGATTAGATTTCCGATGCGTTTGTGAAGCTGCGCGTAGGTCAATTGATAATTCGCCGCCCGAATCGCCTGCAATGCGTAGAAAGTCATCGCGCCGTGATAAACGCCGTCGAAATATGCGTCATAGGAATACTCCTTATCGCTGCATCCGCTCAAAAGAACTTCGTGCATTTTCGATTCGGGATATTTAATGCGGGTTTTCGGTTTCGCCGTCCAGGGATTTGCCAGCACGGTCAAACCGCGCAGAGCCGGACTTAAAAAACGCACGCGGCGGTCGTCCGGCGTTCGCAGTCCGGGCAGAATGTCGCTGACGGCGGCGCGGGTCGCCGTGCCGGAAAAACAGTTGTCCAGAATGACGGTCAGCCGCGCGTCCTTCGGCAAATTCTCAAAAAGCCCGCGCAAATCGTCGTCAACTATTTGGTTGGCATCAATATCATACGGACAAATTATTTCGTCATATTTTTCCTCGTCGCCGTCGGTGTCGGCAACGTAAGAGCCGTGCGACGAATTCGTATAAACCAGATGGTCGCCCGCTTTTGCGCCCGTCAGCAAATTCTTCAAAGCGTCGAGCGTGTTTTTCTTCGTCGCCTGCGAATCGAGCAGCAAATTTACGTCGCCGTTAGCGAAGTTGAAATTCTTGACGAGCATTTCCGCCCACGCTTTGGCATCATTGACGCAGCCGTTCAAATCGTTTCCGGCATACGGATAATCGTTGATGCCGACGCATAACGCCTTTCGTTTGTTGCTTTTTATCAGTTTTTTAGATTTTTCAGACATACCTTTTTCTCCTGATTTTAGTAGTTTGCGGAAGATAACAACTTGAATTGTGAAAACGCTGATGCCGCGTGAAGGATAAAGTTTTTATCTTTCGCGCAATTTATAAAAGTTGTTTTGTTCGGGCAAGAGATACCTGTTTCGTTAAAAATTTACCCGAACTATTTCGGAGTCGGTTATCAATAAGAGGTTACGCAGTCAAAATGTCCTGAATGGTTAAGCGCGGCAGTATTTACCGAATAAACAGCGAATAACTGATAGTTAAAAGCGGATAGTTCCCGGGCGCGGAGTTATTCGCTGTTCGCTGTCAACTATTCGTTGTTCGACAAAGAAAGCAAACCGCTTTCGATTGCCGTTTCTCCTATTTTTTATCCAACTGCGTAACCTGGAATTAAAAATTCCGGTAAATCTTTATCTTACTTAACAACGCACCATTTGAGCTTAAAAAATGTCATTTGCCGTTAAAAAAGATTTTTTCAACGACTATTTCCTTCGCGTGTTTGACCGCGCCCAAAAGGATTTCGTATAATCTATATTTTTCGACACGGCACGACAATCTGCCTGTGTGAAGGAGATGATAAACATAATGAGTTACGCAATTATCAGAACAGGCGGCAAGCAATTTGCCATTGAATCGGGACAAAAGTTGCGCGTGCCTTCGATTGACAAAAAAGCAGGCGAAACGGTCGAACTCGAAGCTCTGTCGAGCGGCGAAGGCGCGGCGATGACCTTCGGTGCGGCGACGCTGAACGCGACGGTTATCAGTCACGGACGCGGCGATAAAGTGATTGTTTTCAAGAAAAAACGTCGCAAACAATACAAACGCAAACAAGGTCATCGGCAAGGTTACACGGAAATTAAAATTGATTAAGGAGAATAGGTTTCAGGTGCAAGGTTTCAGGTTCAAGGCTGTTTTCGGCGATTGAAACCTGAAACCTGAAACCTGAAACCTGAAACTGAATTATGGCTCATAAGAAAGGTGTCGGTTCATCACGCAACGGGCGCGATTCAAACGCGCAGCGGTTAGGTTTAAAGAAATTCGGCGGCGAACACGTTCTCGGCGGCAACATTCTGGCGCGGCAGCGCGGCACGAAATGGAAACCGGGCAAAAACGTCGGACGCGGCAAAGACGATACGCTGTTTTCACTGATTGAAGGCTTTGTCAAATTTGAAAACAAAGGTCAAAAAGGCAAATTTATCAGCGTTTATGCCGCAGGCGCGGCGGAACTTCCGGCGGCTGAAGCGGCTGCCGCTTAACAAATCACGATTTTAGGTTGGCGATTAGCGATTTGTTTTTCGCCAAATTTCGCACATTATACGGCGCGACTCGCTAATCTTCAAAAGTTTGGCGAGCGCGTTTTTGTTTTGTCCGGGACTTTGAATTTTCGATTTTCTTCAATTCGATTTGAAAATCTAAAATCTAAAATCCAAAATTAAGAAATGTTTATTGACCGAGTAAAAATTAAAATATCAGCCGGTAACGGCGGCGACGGCGTAACGGCGATGCGACGTGAAAAATTCGTGCCGCGCGGCGGACCTTCGGGCGGCGACGGCGGCAAAGGTGGCGACGTTTGGATGGAAGCCGACGAAGGCTTAAACACGTTGCTTCATTTGCGCTACAACCCGGAACACAAAGCTGAACGCGGGCGACACGGCGAAGGCTCGAACCGGCACGGCAAGGACGGCGAAGACGTTTTGATAAAAGTTCCGGTCGGAACGCAGATTTTCGATGCCGAATCGGAAGATTTATTATTTGATTTCACCGAAAGCGGGCAAAGATTTTTGGCGGCGAAAGGCGGCAAAGGCGGCTGGGGAAATCAGCATTTCGCCACGTCCACCAATCGCGCCCCGAAATATCATTACACGGGCAGACCGGGCGTTGAAAAGGAATTGCAATTAGAATTAAAACTAATCGCCGATGTCGGCTTGGTCGGCTTTCCGAACGCCGGAAAATCAACTTTGATTTCGGTCATTTCCGCCGCCAAACCGAAAATCGCCGATTATCCGTTCACGACTTTAGAGCCGAATTTGGGCGTGGTTGATTTGGGCGATTATAAAACCTTCGTCGTCGCCGATATTCCCGGTTTGATTGAAGGCGCGAGCGACGGCGCGGGCTTGGGCGATAGATTTCTGCGGCACGTCGAACGGACGAAAATAATGCTGCATTTGGTTGACGTTTCTTCGATTTCAGGGCGCGATTCAAATGAAGATTACGCGATTATCAATCGTGAATTAGCGAATTATAATCAGGATTTAGCCGACCGACCGCAAATCGTCGTGGCGACGAAAATTGACGCGCTCGACGAGCCGGAACGATTGGAAAATCTGCGCGAACTCGCCGCTAAAGACGGCAAACCGTTTTTGCAGATTTCCGCCGTTACCAATCTGGGAACGAAAGAATTGGTTAATTTGATAGCGCAAAAATTAGACGAAATGAAGCGCGAGCAAATTGATTTACAGCCGCCGAATGCCGATGAATTTTAATCAATTGACGGAAAATCGGCGCGTGGCTTTTTACGGCGGCTCATTTGACCCGCTGCACAACGGACATTTGACGATTGCGCGGAAATTAACCGGATTATTTGCGCTCGACGAATTTGTTTTCATTCCGGCTTTTCACGCGCCGCATAAAAAAGACCGTCAGCCGACTTCGGCGTTTCATCGTTTTGCGATGCTCTGTCTGGCGACGGCGAACGAATCGAAAATAAAAGTTTCAACCGTCGAACTCGACGCACCGGAAAAGCCTTTTACGGTCGAAACACAGGCGAAATTGAAAATCGAATTGCCCGACACAGAGATTTTTTTCGTCATCGGCGCGGATTCGTGGGCGGAAATTACGACGTGGCGCGAATGGGAAACGGTTTTGACGCAGACGAACATTATCGTCGTTACGCGACCGGATTATGAAATCGAATTTTCGCACGTGACGGAAGAAATTCGGGCGCGAATTGTTGATTTACGCGGGCAGGTTTCAGGTTTCAGGTTTCAGGTTTCAGGTGAAGAGCAAGAAACAAGAAACTTGAAACTTAAAGCCGGGATTTATATCACCGATGCCGTTAATCTGGACATTTCGGCGACGGAAATTCGGCGGAAAATTCGTGATAATCAGTCGGATTGGCGCGAACTTGTGCCGGATAGAGTTGCAAAATACGTCGAAAAATACGAACTTTACATTTGACGGCAATTTTTCAACGCAGCAAAAAATTGATTGATGCCGAAGGAAACTATGGAAGCAACACAGGAAAAATCTTTACAACACACGACGGAAACCATCGAAATCGTCGCCGCGATTACGCCGTTTGCCGCGCTGGACGACACGGTAAAACTGGCGATAACCTGCGCGAGCGAGAAAAAAGCATTTGATATTGTCGGCATTGATTTGCGCGAAATTGCGAGTTTTACCGAATTTTTTATCATTTGCAGCGGCTCGAATATGCGGCAGGTGCAGGCGGTTTCGGACGAAATTACCGAAAAACTCAAAGAAAAGCTCAATTCGCGCGTCATTCGCGTCGAAGGTTATCAGTCGGGCGAATGGATTCTGCTCGATTACGGCGATTTTATCGTTCACATTTTTGAGCAGAAAGCGCGTGAATTTTACGATTTGGAACGACTCTGGCGCGACGCGAAACGGGTCGAGATTCCGAAGGAAGTTTAGAAG
>JAJAYR010000419.1 GCA_026786155.1 Pyrinomonadaceae bacterium | reverse complement strand
GGCGCGTCGGGCAGAGTTGACACCGACAAATACGATAAGGAAAACGCCAACGATTTCGCCGTTTGGAAACTGGTTGATGAAAACGAACCGACCGGCTGGGACGCTTCGTTCGGGCGCGGGCGACCGGGCTGGCACATCGAATGTTCGGCGATGGCGATGAAATATCTGGGCGAAACTTTTGATATTCACGCGGGCGGCGTTGATTTGAAATTTCCGCATCACGAAAACGAAATCGCCCAATCGGAAGGCGCGACCGGACAGATTTTCGCCAAAACGTGGCTGCATTCGGAACATCTGAAAGTCGAAGGCGAAACGATGTCGAAAACTTTGGGCAATTATTACACTTTCCGCGATTTGCTCGGAAAAGGTTACACGGCGACGGCGATTCGCTATCTGCTTTTGAGTGTTCCGTATCACAAACAATTAAACTTCACGTTTGAAACTCTGGACGGCGCGGAACACACGATTGCGCGGCTGCGCGATTTCAAAAAGCGTTTGCGGGAAGCGCATTTGCCGGACGGAATTAACACCGATTTGCAGGCGAAAGTGCGCGGATTTTTGGGTGATTTTGAAGCGGCGATGGACGATAATTTAAATACTTCCGCCGCGCTCGCCGCGCTGCACAATCTCGTCCGCGAAACGAATACGGCAATCGCGCACGAAGTCGTCTGCACCGAAGACCGCTCGTTTATTCTGCACACGCTCGACAAATTTGACGCGGTTTTCGGCATCTTCGGCGAAACGAAGGAAGAGTTTTTAGACGCTGAAATCGAAGTGTTAATCGAAGAACGACAGGCGGCGCGGCGCAATCGAAACTTCACGCGCTCCGACGAAATCCGCGATTTGCTGGCGGAAAAAGGAATCGTTTTGGAAGACACGAAAGACGGCGTAAGATGGAAACGGAAATAATTTTGGAGAGAATTTATGAGTAATGTGCTGACTCCGCAAAAAACCGGACGCGGTTGGATAATCGAAATTGACGACGATTTCGCGTCGGAATTAGGCGTGGCAAAAGGTTCGATTGTTTTGATGAACGCCCGCGACGGTAAAATCGAAACTGAGATTTTATCGCCGTCGCCTGAATTGGAAAAATCCGTTGACCGGATTTTCCATAAATATAAAGAGGCTTTTGAGGAAATGAAAAGACTTGGCGATTGAATCAGTCAAATATACGACTTACGCTCAAGCCGTTTTTATTCATTTGCGATTGATGAAACTGCTCGGCGAAACTCGTTTCGGTGTTGACCATCGTTCGCTGATTGAATCGGCTTTAGCCCGACCGCAGCAAGCGGCAATTTACGAAAACGCCGATTTGATTCGCCAAGCCGCCACACTTTACTTCGGTCTTATCAAAAACCATCCGTGGCTCGGCGGAAATAAACGCACGGCGACGGCAATCGTCAACGATTTTCTTTATCGCAACGGTTATGAAATTCACGCTTCTAATTCGGGAATAGTTAAACTTGTTTTGGAAATTGAGGCAGACGAATTTGACATCGGTGAAATCGAAGAATGGCTGCGTGAAAGAACATTTTCCATTTCAAACTGAAACTCTGCACGGTCTAGAAAATCTCACCGAAATTGACGGTTGAGAACTATCATAAAATTATGGCGGAACATTTAATCGGAATCGAAACAGCGAAAACGGATTTACTGAATTGCGCGGCTTACATCGCGGAAAATATCAAAAGCGCGGACGGACACGCCGGAGCGATGAAGGAAATCGTGCCGCGTTATTTGGAAAAAGGCGCGGTTGATTTGGCGGCGGAACTCGCCAACACGGTTGACGACCCGTTCACGCGCGACCGTCTGCTGCTGCGCGTGGCGGAAAAATGCGCGGCGATTGGCGACGACGAATATGCGTTTCAACTAATCGAAGCCATCGAAGAAACCAGCACGCGGGACGAAGCGCGGGAACATATCGCGGCGCAGAAATCCGCCAACGGTGATTTTGCGAAGGCTTTCGAGATTGCCGAAACATTGCCGCACGCCGACTTTGCTTTCGCCGAAATTGCCGTCCGGCAAGTTGCTTCCGGCGACGAAGCGAATGCTCTGAACACAATCGAAAAAATAGATTTTCCGAATGCGAAAGTTGCCGTTTTTCAGAATCTCGCGCTGGTTCATCTGGAAAAAGGCGAAACTGCGAAAGCTGCTGAACTGCTCGACAAAGCCGCCGCGTCAGCCGACGAAATAGAATTTACCGAAGAAAAAATTCGCGCTTTGATTGACATCGGCAATCATTTTCTCGAAGCCGAACAGAACGGCAGAGCAATTGAGATTTTCGATAAAGCCAAAGCGTCCGCCGAAACGCTCGACAACGTGCATCGGGATTCGTTTCTGGGCAGCGTCGCGCTCGGATTGCTGCAAGCCGGAAGCCTCGAACTCGCCGACCGGACGCTTGATTTAGTCGCCGACAACGTGCCGACGGCGACGGCTTTAGTCGGTTTTGCGCGGGAATTTCAGAAGCGCGGCAAACTGTCGGAAGCACTTGAAACTTTGGAAGAAGCCTATTCGATTTTGAAATCGCAGCGCGACCGCGATGTCCGCGACAGTAAGGCGCGATTCGGTCTGTGGGCGGCAATCGCCGTCGAATTTGCGCGATTTGAAAAACCCGAACGCGCTATCGAAATCGCGCAGGAAATCGCCGACGAAAATTCGCAAACTTCCGCGCTTTCTCAAATCGCGCAAATCTGTGCCGCGCAAAATAAAGACGACGCGGCGCGGCAAGCCGTCAACGCCATCGCCGACGATTCGCAAAAAATGTTCGCGTTAATCGGCATCTCGGACGTGAAAAATAAGTCTGGAAATACAGACGAAGCGGTTAATTTTCTGCGTGAAGCCGAAACGCTCGCCGAAACAGTCGAACGACTTGCGCTGCGTTCCGCCGCCTTTAACGAACTCGCCCGACGGTTTCACGATTACGGCGACCAAGAAAAAATGCGCGAACTCGGCATCGAAAATCTCGACACGATTTTTAATATCCGCGACGAAAGCAATCGCGCCGTCGCACTCGCTCAAATGTCGGATTTCTATCAATCAAAAAACATCGAACTAATCAACCCGGAACGCGAAATGATTTTAAGAATCATCGGGAAAAGCAATGGGTAAATGGCAGAAGGCGGAAGGCAGAAGGCGGAAAGCAGTTGGCGGAAAGCAGAAGGCAGTTGGTAGTTGGCGGAAGGCAGTCAGTTGAATAATCAATAAGTTTGATTGAAAGAATTCACAGGACTTTTATTC
>JAJAYR010000418.1 GCA_026786155.1 Pyrinomonadaceae bacterium | reverse complement strand
ATTCGGAATAGATGACAGATGACAGATGATAACTGATAGATTTTATCTCTCATCTGTCATCTATTCCGAAGAATTTTTATCATAAATTGTGAGAACTATTAACAATTGAAAGATGTTTTATCAATCGCGGTAAAAAAAAATATGAATAAATTTTTAATTTTAAGTTTCGCGGCTTTGATTTCAATCGGGTGCAATAGCACGGCAAACCAAACAACGACGGCAAATACGAATAGCGCGGTTCAAACGTCGAATATCCAGCCGCCGAAAGATTCGACTATCGTCTCCAGTCATTCGCACGACGCGGAAAAACCCGTTCCGCCGCCGCTGACGACGGGGACGAATAAATCCGCTGCATCAACCGAATCGCCGATGGCGCGACCGATTGACGTGGCGGAACTGACCGCCGACATCGAAAAGGCGGAAAAGGATTTGACGAAAAATCCGAACGCGAAGGAAGAACTGGCAAAGGCATATTTCGTCCGTGCAACGGCTTTAACCGACGCGGCGCAGTATCGCGCGGCGTTGGGCGATTACCGGAAAGGTTTGAAGTTGAATCCGAAAGACGAAGACGCGAAGGCGATGCACGACCAAATCATCTCCATCTTCCAAAGCATCAACCGCGAACCGCCGAAGGAAGGCGAAGAACCGAAACCGCTGGCGGTGAAATAAGGGCTGAGGGATGAAGGCTGAGAGATGAGCTGAAGAAGTGAAGAAGTGAAGAAGTGCCGATGCTTGGCGCGGGCGGTTTGAGTTGAAGGTCAGCGTCGAATAAACGGTCGGCTAGACATTTCAACGTGCCGGGAAATAAACTAAAGACTTTGCGACGGCAGACGGGAAAACTCTTTTTCCGTCTGTATTATTTTTGATAACGGAGAATTTTAAAATATATGGCACTTTCGGCTAATGATATTAGAAAGGGAATGGTGATTTTATTGGAAGGAACGCCGGTTAGAGTGATGGAATTTCGCCATCACACGCCGGGCAATCTTCGCGCGATGGTGCAGACGCGCCTGCGAAATCTGCTGACGGGAAACTCGTTCGAGCATCGCTTTCGCTCGAATGACACGCTCGACCGCATCGTTCTGGAACAGCACGATATGGAATATCTCTATTCAGACGGCGAGCATCATCATTTTATGAACACGGAAAATTACGAGCAAGTCTCCTTGCGCGAAGAAGAACTCGGCGACGCGGTGCAGTGGCTGATGCCGAATTTGAAAATTCAGGTTGAATTTTATGACGGAACGCCGATTGGAGTTCAGCTTCCGGCTTCGATGGAATTAACCGTCCGCGATACCGAACCTATAATGAAGGGCGCGACCGCTTCCAACTCGAACAAACCCGCGACTTTGGAAAACGGCGTAACGCTGTATGTCCCGCCGTTCATCCTGCCCGGAGAAAAGATTCGCGTCAATCCGGCGGAATCGAAATATATGGAAAGAGTTAAATAAGTCTGGGAAGTCTGGAAAGTCTGGAAAGTCATTGCTCTGCTTCCAAGACTTCCAAGACTTTCCAGAATTCCTAAACTGAAAATGTTTTTCCTTTACAGCATTCTCCTAACCGTCGGTTTTGTCGTGCTTTTGCCGCGCTTTTTGTTTCGACGAAAATACGCGGCGGGCTTGCGGCAGCGGTTTGGAAAACTGCCCGCGTTTGAAGCCGACGGGCGACCCGTTTTGTGGCTGCACTGCGTTTCGGTCGGCGAAACGAACGCGGCGCGACCGCTCGTTAAAGAACTCAAAGAAAATTTTCCCGATTATGTTCTGGTCGTTTCGACGACGACGCTGACCGGACAGACGCTCGCCAAAAAAGTTTTCGCCGATGACGCGGCACTCGTTTTTTATTTTCCGTTCGACTGGAAATTTACCGTCCGCCGCGCTTTGCGGCACATCAAACCGCACGTCGTGGTTTTGATGGAAACCGAACTCTGGTTTAATTTCATCCGCGAAGCAAACAAGTCCGGCGCGAAGGTTTTTATCGTCAACGGCAGATTGTCGGAAAAATCGGTCAGGCGTTACGGTTTGATTCCGAAAACGATGCGTCGCGTGCTGCATCACGTTGATTTGGCGTTGATGCAGACGAGCGCGGATATGAAACGTCTGCTCGGTTTGGGTTCGCGCGGCACGAAGGTGCGCGTTACCGGAAACGTCAAATTCGATCAGACTTTCGACGAGACCGAAAGCGATTTGACGAAAGAGTTGCGGACGCGCTTTGATTTTTCAACGGACGCGCCGTTAATCGTCGCCGCCAGCACACACGCGCCGGAAGAGAAATGGATTTTGCAGGCTTTCGGGGAAACGCGAAAAAACTCGAAAACCAATCCGCCGCGCCTTTTGATTGCGCCGCGTCATCCCGAACGGTTTGCGGAAGTCGAAGAATTGATAAAAGCGAACGGTTTTGATTGGGCGAAGCGTTCCGCTGAAACTTCGGAGAGCGATAAAAACGCCGCCGTAATTTTGCTCGATTCAATCGGCGAACTCCGCGCCGTTTATCCGCTCTCCGAAATCGTTTTCGTCGGCGGCAGTCTGATTCCGCACGGCGGGCAGAGCGTTCTCGAACCGGCGATTGCCGAAAAAGCCGTCGTAACCGGATTTTATACGGCGAATTTTAACGAAATCGTCAAAGAATTTCTGGCGCAAAACGCGCTCGTGCAGTTGCCGAAACTCGCCGCCAAAGACGTTCCTGCCAAACTCGCCGCCGCCCTTTCCGATTTGCTGAACGACGCGGAAAAACGCGGCAAATTAGCGAAAAACGCTTTCGCCGTAATGAAGAGAAATCGCGGCGCAACCGCCAAAACCATCGAATATATCAAGACGATTCTGTTGCCGGACGGGAAAATATGAAGGTTTCAGGTTTCAGGTCCAAGGTTTCAGATTTTAACTTTGAACCTAAAACTTTGAACTTTGAACCTTGAACCTGAAACCTTGAATAATGATTTACATTTTCTATTTTTTCGCCGCCGTCATCGTTTTTCTCGGCTGGCAATCGTGGCGCGGCGGAATTTTGTATCTCGACTTTTTCAAAAGGGAACTCGCCAAACCAAAATCGAATTACACGCCATTTTGCTCGATAATCGCGCCGTGCCGAGGGCTTGACGAAGATTTGCAAGCAAATCTCGCCGCGCTTTTTAATCAGGATTTTCCAAATTATGAAATTATTTTTGTCGTTGATGATGAAGGCGACGAGGCTGTCAAAATTATTCAAGAAGTTTCCCGCCAAGGCGCAAAGTCCGCCAAGTTGATTATCGCGGGGAAAGCGAATAATGAAAGTCAAAAAGTTCACAATTTGCGGCAAGCCGTGCTGGAAGTTGCCGACGAATCGAAGGTTTTCGTTTTTGTAGATTCGGACGCGCGACCGAATGAAAACTGGCTGCGAAATTTGGTTGCGTCTTTGGAGAACGAAAAAATCGGCTGCGCGACGGGTTATCGCTGGTTTATTTCAAAAAAAATCAGTTTCGCGTCGGAACTGCGTTCGGTTTGGAACGCTTCGGTCGCGTCGGCTCTGGGCGCGAATCTGCCGAAAAATTTTTGTTGGGGCGGTTCACTGGCGATGCGGCGCGAGACGTTTGAACGCCTTGACGTGCGCGAAAAGTGGCGCGGAACTTTGTCGGACGATTTCGCCGTTACGCGAATGATGAAAACGGCAAATCTGCCGATTTATTTTGTGCCGCAGGCTTTGACGGCGACGGTTGAAAACTGCAATTTCCGCGAGCTTCTGGAATTTACGACGCGCCAGATGAAAATTACGCGCGTTTATGCCGAACATCTCTGGAAAGCGTCTCTGATTGGTTCGTTCGTTTTTTCAATTGTTTTCTGGGCGGGCATTGCGCTGTTGTTTTTCGTTTCGGGCGGGCATTTTTGGCTGACGCTTTCGTTGATGCTCGTGATTTTCGCGCTCGGCGCGGGCAAGGCTTTTGTGCGGCTGAAAGCCGTCAAACTGGTTTTGAAAGATTACGAAAAAGAATTAAACCGGCAAATTTTTTCGCATTTAATTTTGTGGACAATCACGCCGCCGCTTTATTTCTACAATTGTGTCTGCGCCTTGTTTTCGAGCAAAATCGTCTGGCGCGGCATCGAATACGAATTGAAATCGGCAACCGAAACCGTTATTTTATCAACTAAGGAATCGTTAAATTGAAATAAACATTAGAAAAAATTAATAGTGTTTCAGATTTTATGCGCGATAGATTTTTCGGTTAAATTTACTTCGGAATAGATGACAGATGAGAGATGATAACTGATAGATTTTATCTCTCATCTATTATCTGTCAACTATCATCTATTCCGAATCTATTTTCCGGCAGCATAAATTTTGAAAAATTGCCAAAAAATTCACTCTAGAAGTTCGATATGATGAAAATTGATATGTTCACTTTGTTTGATTCAAGATTTTTTCGCCCTTTTTCCTTTTTAATAGTTTTTTCGTTTTTAATTGTCAATCTGACGATAAACGGTCAAACACCGACACCTTCGCCGCTGGCAACGCCCGCCGACGCGCCGAAGCCCAGACAACTCGGCAAACCGCCGGTTATCATTATTCCGGGTTTGATCGGTTCGGAACTCGTCAACAAAACTACCGGCGAAACGGTCTGGTTCGATTTACAGCGGTCGAAAATTGACGATTTGCGCCTGCCGATTTCGTCGAATCTGGCGGCGAACAAAGACGATTTAGTCGCGGGCGATATTTTGCGGAATATCAAATATCTGAAATTTCTGCCCGAAACCGAGATTTATCAAAGCATCGCCGAATCGCTCAAATTGCCGGGCGATTATGAAGAGGGAAGTTGGGACGCGCCGACGGAAAACGGTTTTCAGGATACGTATTACGTTTTTTCATACGATTGGCGGCGCGATAACGTCGAAAACGCGCGGCGGCTGATTCAAAAAATAAACGCGCTCAAACTCAAACTCAAACGTCCCGATTTGAAATTCAACATCGTCGCGCATTCGATGGGTGGTTTGATTGCGCGTTACGCCGCGATGTATGGCGACGCGGATTTGCCCGGCGGAACGCGCCGCGCCGCGCTGACGTGGGCGGGCGCGAAATCCATCGGTAAAATCTTCCTGGTCGGAACGCCGAACGAAGGTTCGGTGCCGTCTTTGAGCAGTTTGCTCAACGGCTACGGCATCACGCGGCTGAATTTGCCTTTTGTTCAAAGCATCACGAAGTTCGATATGTTCACGATTCCGGCGATTTATCAACTGCTGCCGCACGGCGGAACTCTGCGGGCGTTTGACGAAAATTTGAAACCGCTGAAGATTGATATTTACAGTCCGGCGACGTGGGAAAAATACGGCTGGGCGGCTTACACCGACCCGAAATTCGTCAAAGAATTTACCATTCAGGAACAGGCGCAGGCGAAGGCGTATCTGCGCGTCGTGCTGAATCGCGCCCGCCGTTTTCACGAATCCTTAGACGCGAATCTCGCCGCCAAAACTCCGGTGGCGACGTATATTATCGGCGCGGACTGCAAGCCGACGCTCGACGGCGTGATTCTCATCCGCGACGGCAAAAAAGACCGCTGGCGAACGGTTCTCGATGCCGACGGATTTAAGCGCGGCGACGGCACGAAAGTTTCCGGCAAGGAAATCGAAGACGTGCTTTATACGGTGGGCGACGGCGTGGTTTCGCAGCGTTCGCTGCTGACATCGAGTTTAGTCGGCGCGAAAATACGAGCCTACGGTTTGAAAGAGGCTCTAACGGTGCGCGACACTTCCTTTGTCTGCGATGTTCACAACCGGCTTTTGAGCAACGCGGACGTGCAGAAAAAATTATTTGCCGATTTGGTCAGCAAGTAGAAATCATCGCCGAAAAACGATTTGCCGCTTGATTCTTTGCAGGCGCGTCGAAAATCGCGTTTAATAATACTGCTGAAAAATTATTTAACGCGGGAGAGTAATTGGTGATGATTAAAAATTTTCTCGATGCTGACGAAGACGATTTCTTAATAACCAAAACTTCCGCCGACGCGAAACCGGCGGACGAAAATGAGTTTGAAGAATTTGCCGCGCCGTTTTCCGAAATCGAAACGAATGCGAATTTGCTCGAAATTCCCAAACTTTCGGTAGATTCGCCGAATGTTTTGGACGAAAAGGAATTTGCCGCCGAACCCGTCAATCTCGAACCGTTAATCGAACCGCCGATTGATGAATTCGCCAATCAAGCGGCAAATTTTCAATCGCCCGCCGAAAAAAACGACGAGAAAACAAAATACGACACCGATTTTTTCGCGCAAAGTCCTTATCAATCCGAATCGTCCGACGAAACGATTCGCAAAAGCGGGCTGGCTTATTCGGCGGCGATTATCTTAACCGGCTCGATTGTTTTTATGCTGATTCTCGGCTGGTTCGCCGATTTACTGCTCGGAACTTCGCCGTGGGGCATCGTCGTCGGCATCCTGCTCGGTTCGGTCATCGGCTTCATACAGTTTTTCAGAACGACTTCGCAAATTCTCAAAGATAAAGATTGATTTGAGAAAAAATGCACAAAATCCCGCCCGCGCTTTGAAATTTCCGCCAATCCTTTGTAAAATCTTAGTTTCGCAATGAGCGAGCTTTCCGACAGCAATCAAACCGTAGAACCAACACCGCCTGTGCTTTCGCATCGGCGAATCTTGATGACGATGGCGGCGGTGGCGATTTTCGGAAGTTTAGCCGGTTTCGCTTTTATTTCGTGGCAGTTCAGTTTGGGCATTCTTTTCGGCGGGATTTTGTCTTTAATCAATTATTACTGGTTGAAGGTTTCGCTGAAAAAACTTTTCGATGCTGCCGTCGCGCACGGCGAAAAGCCCAGATTTTTAGCGGTTCGTTATTTTGCCAGATATTTAACGCTCGGCGCGATTCTGACCGTCGTTTTTCTAACGCAGATTGTTCCGGTAGTGGCGGTTATCGCGGGTTTGGCAAGTTTCGCTCTGGCGATTGTTATCGAAGGTTTTATACGATTATTTTCATCACTTTTTAACAGCAGGGAATTATAAAAATGTTTTTATTTGCAGCCGAAGGCGGACATCACACGCCTTTAATCGTCGAATTTATCAATCATTATTTTGGCGAGCCGGTTTATCGGTTTCAGATGGCTTACACCCGTCCGATTTGGGCAAAGTTGTTTGAGAAATTCGGCACGACACCCGAAGCGATGTTCGGCGAATACTCGGCGGAAACGGCGATTCCGTGGTATACGATTATGTTCGTCATCGCTTGTCTTTTGACGGTGGTTATTATTTGGATTTTTAAGGGCAAACTTTCCGCCGATGACCCGCAGCCCGGACAATTAACGCTCGAAGCCGGAGTTTTGGCGATTAAGGATTTAGTCGTCAGCATTATCGGCGAACACGGATTCAAGTATTTTCCGGTGGTGGCGACGTTCGCGGTGCTGGTTTTGGTTTCCAATTTGATGGGACTTTTCCCGCTGTTTATGTCGCCGACGGCGCACGTTTCCGTTACCTTCGCGCTCGGCATTGCGTCATTTGTTTATTACAACTACATCGGCATCAGCGAAAACGGCATCGTCGCGCATTTCGCGCATTTGACCGGACCGAGACTGCCGCTGGTGCTGACGCTGATTATCACGCCGCTGATTTTCCTCATCGAATTATTCAGTAATATGATTCGCCCGATGACGCTCGGCATCCGTTTGTTTGCCAATATGTTCGCGGACGAGCAAATCGCGGTGATTATTTCGGGACTGTTCCCGCCGTTCACGCAAATTCTCGTGCCGGTCGTTTTACTGCCGCTGGCGTTGTTCGTCGCGCTCGTCCAAACGCTCGTGTTCACTTTGCTTTCGATGATTTACCTGAGCGAAGTTTCACACGCGCCACACGACCACGCGCACGGTGAAGAACACCACGCGAAAGAAAAGGGCGAAACGGCGCAGGTTGAGTTTGCGTAGAATTTAAGGTTCAAAATTTGAGATTTAATTTTGAACCTTAAATTCCAGAGCAAGTTTAGAATTAATGTAGGTTTTAAAAGTTTGGAGTTCCAACTTTAGTTGGCTGTGGCGAGCGAAAACTCCAACTAAAGTTGGAACTCCAAACTTTTCTTGACGCTTAATCCAAATTTGCCCTGAATCGCAAAAAGTTTTTTAAGGCTTTAAGTAAATTTATTTGAAAACTTGCAATTCATATCGGAGATGCCCGCACGCGACAGGAGCCTCGACTCCAACGAGAGTAGAAATCGAGTGCATACCGGAAGCGCGGCGAAATTATAAAAACTTGCGAGTTAGCAAATAAAAATTTACCGAAAAGTCTTCGTTAGTTAAATAAAAATAAATTTCAGGAGACAATTAAAATGAATAAACTTAAACATATTTTCTTTTCGGTGCTGGCGTTAGCTTTAATGGCAATTCCGGCGATGGCGCAGGTAGGCGGCGCGGCTGACAACGAATCAACCGTCAACGCTTACAAAGCGATTGCGGCGGGTATCGGTTTCGGCATCGCGGCTGGCTTGGGCGGTTTGGCACAAGGTAAAATCGGCGCGGCGGCGGTCGAAGGCGCGGCTCGCAATCCGGGCGCGGCTGGCACGGTTCAAACGATGATGATTATCGGTTTGGCTCTGATCGAATCGCTCGTGCTGTTGGCGCTGGTTATCGTTTTCGCCAAATTATAATTCGTATCAGTTTTATTATCTGCGGACAAGGCTTGCGGCTTTGTCCGTATTTTTCTTAGAAACTGTTTGAAAACTTGATTTGGTCGCCAAAGGCGACAAACATTATACGCGGAGCGAGAATCGCTAGGTCTTCGAT
>JAJAYR010000417.1 GCA_026786155.1 Pyrinomonadaceae bacterium | reverse complement strand
GTATTCGGCGGAGTTCGGGCAGTTTAGCGGCGGTTTGACGAATATCGAAACCAGGCGCGGCGGCGACAAATGGCATTTTGAAATTAACGATTTTTTGCCGGATTTTCGTTTTCATAACGGTAAATTTTACGGCGTTCAGGACGACGCGCCGCACGTCAATTTTAACGGTCCGATTATCAAAGACAAACTTTTCCTCTCGCAGTCGCTCGGCTACAGCATCTCGAAAGTTCCGGTGCGCGGGCTTGTTTTTCCGAACAACGAAACCGTCTCGGAAGCGCAGAGTTATTTTACGCAAGCAGATTACGTTGTCAGCCCGACGCATTCGCAGACTTTTACCGCCGGTTATTTTCCCGAACGCCAATCTTTCGTCGGTTTGGATTTTTTCCGCCCGCGTCCCGTTACGCCGAACTATAAACAAAAAGATTTTGTCACAACTTTCCGCGACAGCCTCGCTTTTGAAAACGGCGGACTGCTGCAATCTTCCGTTTCTTATAAACGGTTTTTTGCGAATGTCTGGGGACAAGGAAGAGGCGACCAGACGATAACGCCGACGGGCGAAAGCGGCAATTATTTTTCCAATCAGGACAGGCGTTCGACGCGCACCGAATTTTTTGAAACTTACGATTTTCCGGCTTTGAAATCTTTCGGCGGCATGCACAACATCAAAGTCGGTTTTAATTTTACGAGCGTTTCAAATTGGATGAATTACGCGGCGCGTCCCGTCAACGTCCGCCGGACGGACGGCACTCTTGCCGAGCGGACGACTTTTGAAGCCGCGCCGCAAATCAAAGTTACCAATCAGACTTACACGGGTTTCGTTCAAGACCGTCTGATTGTCCGCCCAAATTTCAGCCTCGATTTCGGCGTTCGACTCGAAGACCAGCGGATTGCTTCGGAGCGCAATTTTTCGCCGCGTGCCGGTTTCGCGTGGTCGCCGTTCAAAGGCGATAAAACCATCGTTCGCGGCGGATTCGGTTTTTTCTACGATAAAGTTCCGCTCAACATCCGCGCTTTTAATCAATATCCGGCGCGAACTGTGACGAATTACGGTTTAGACGGTCAAACAGTTGTCAGCCAAACCCGTTTTGAAAATATCCTTGTCAACAATCCTTCGCTGTTTCCGCTCGATTTCCGAACTGCGAAAGCAGAAACCGGATTCGTCCCGGAAAATATGACGTGGAATTTGCAAATTGACCAAATCGTCAATTCGCGTTTTTCCCTGCGGGCGAATTACACGCACAGCCGCACGACGCGGCTTTACGCCGTCAACCCGGAAACCGACTTTTTCGGGCGCAGCGCGATTGTCCTGAGTCCTTCGGGGCGCGTGTCCTACGACGCGCTGGAGTTGACGGCGAAATTCACATTGCCGAAAAACCAGCCGTTTTATGTGTCATACGTGCGCTCGAAAACGCGCGGCAGTCTCAACGATTTTGCCAGCTATTTCGGAGACTTCGGCAATCCGATTATCCGCCCGAATCAATTCTCACGTCTTGCGACCGACGTTCCGAATCGCCTGCTCGCGTGGGGCAGCATATCATTGCCGAAAAAATTCACCTTCTCGCCGATTTTGGAATGGCGCAGCGGTTTTCCCTATTCGATTCTCGACCAGAATCAAAATTTTGTCGGCACGCGAAACGCCAAAGGTCAAAGATTCCCGAATTTTTTCTCGCTCGACGCGGAAATTTCCAAAGATTTTCAGGTTACAAAAAAATACGCCGTTCGGCTTTCCCTAAAAGGCTTTAATTTAACTGACCATTTCAACCCGCGAAATGTGCGAAACAATACGGGCGACCCGATGTTCGGCAGCTTTATCAACAGCTACCGGCGTTATTTTACGGGCGGTTTCGACATTATTTTTTAAATTCAAATTTACTTTCCCAATTGTTTTTAGCGTTAATCCGCCGTTTATCTACGCTTTCGTAAAGTGTTGAACGTCGGGTTTGGATAAGATTTCCGAAACCGATAAAAATAAATGTCTGAAAAACTTATCGTCGAAGTTTATCGCACGATTCGAGAAGCGGAAAACGCAGTCACGGAACTCGACCGGCACGGCTTTTCGGTCGCCTATGAACTTTTATGAAAGACGAAAACACGGTAAAACTTAGATTTAGTAATATGGCGATGAAATTTTTGAACTACAAAAAACTCCGAATTGAATTATGTCTAAAATATCTTATTCGAGGCTGATTTTAGTTTGGCTCGCGGTTTTCGGCGCATCCGGTTTTGCCCAACAAACGCCGACTCCAACCACTTCGCCGACACCGAAAAAGGAAAGTGAAGCGAAGAAGATTGAGAAAGACCTTAAAGACGTTTTCCGGGTCAATTCGCGCCGCTCGTCGGTGTCAAATCCGGCGGATTTTAACACGCCGGGCGTTTTTCAAATCGAATATGGCTACGGCGGTTATTATCGCGGCAGGGATTTTCTCGCGCAGCACGCCGGAACGCTCGTATTGAGTTTCGCGGCGACCGAGCGCATCGGTTTTGAATTCGACCTCGACACGGTTTCGTCGCAGCTTGACCGTTCGCGCAGCCGCGCAACCGGCATCGGCGACGCGCGAATCGGAATCCAATTCGATTTCACCGGCGAGACGAAAACCGCGCCGTCATTCGCCGTTTCGTATTTCGCCAAATTGCCGACGGCAAACGTCAATAAAAACCTCGGCACGGGCAGAGTTGACCACGCGCTGACCGCTCTGTTCAGCAAAAAAATCGGCGCAACGGACGTGGATTTTAACGCAACGTATTTGATTAACGGCAAGCAGTCTGAGAAAGGTTTTGTGACGGGCGGAGCGTTCGCGCTCGGCGTGGCGCGAGATGTTTACAAGCAGTTTAATTTGCAGGGCGAACTCTATGGCGAATCAAAAGACGCAAACGAGCCGCAGGGACTTTTCGCGGCGAGTATTTTGACTTATCAATTAAACCCCAAAACAAGTTTCGATGTCGGTTTGCGTTTCGGTTTAACGCCCCGCTCGCCGCGCGTCGGTTTTTCGGCGGGAGTAACTTTCGGGGCGGGAAACATTTATAAAAAACGCAAATAAAATGATGCGGGTTTTCAAAATTCTTACCAAACGATATTGTGCCGTTTTTCTCGTCTTCGTGTAAAAATAATTTGAAATGAAATACTTTCCGCTGCACATTAAAACCGCGCTGCTCGCTTCGCTCGTTTCGTTCGTCGTTTTGATTGTCGGGTTGCTTGTCGTCAGCGCGAGCGTCGCCAAACAAATTCAGGCGGAACAGAAAGAACTAGCCGCGCTGCAAGCTGAAAATCTCGCCGAACAATTATCGGCGGCGCAAAACCGATTTAACGAGGAAGGCTTGCAAAATCTGGCGAACATTTTGAGCGGCTCGCGCCCGAATCTCGTGACGTTGCGCGTTTGGAATTTTGAAAACGGAAAGTTTGTCGAAACGGTCGCCTCCGATGATAGTATGCCGGTTGAAGATTTGGACGAAAGCGTCAGCAATGCCTTGCTCAAAGGAGTCGGCTCGTCAACCGTCAATGTTTTGCCGAACAAGGACGACTCGCTTTTCCGCGTGTTTTCGCCGATTGTCCGCGACGGACAAATAACCGGCGCGGTCGAAGCTGTCGAGCGGCTCGATACGATTTCATCAATCACCTTTCGCTACATCGCCAAACTTTCGTGGGTTACGCTTCTGACCGTCTTTTTTATGAGCGCGGCGTTCTACCTTTTGTTCCAAAGATTGTTTTATCAGCCGCTCGGACGATTACTCGCGGCGATGGACGAAGCGAAAACGGGAAATTTAACAGTCGCCGTTTCCGAACAAAAAAAATGAATTCGGGCGACTTTCAAATGGTTTTAATTCGATGATGCGGCAAATCCGTGAAATGACTGCGGAACGAACCAGACAAAACGAGATTTTGCAGGAAAAGGTCAGCGCGGCGACCAGTGAACTGACACAAAAAAATGAACAGCTTGAAAACGCCAATCTCGAACTTTTCCGCGCGACGCGCAAAATGTCGGGAATGGAACGCCGCGCCGCCGCCGGTCAAACAGCCGCCGAGTTCGCGCACGAAGTCGGCACGCCTCTGAATTTAATCAGCGGTCACGTCCAACTGCTTCAGACGAATTTCCCGAAAGAATCCAAAGACGCGACTAGACTGCAAACTATCATCGCGCAAATCGAGCGCATCGAGCAAATCGTCCGCGAAATGCTCGACCGCACGCGCTTCGGCGCAAGCGAACATCCGCCGCTTAATCTCAACGAGCTTTTGCAAAAAACTTTTGACGCGGTTGAGCCGACGCTCGTTGAAAATCGTGTCGAACTGAAAATTGATTTAGCCGAAAATCTGCCGCTCGTCTCCGGCGATGCCGACCGCTTGCAGCAGGTTTTCTTAAACCTCGTCAACAACGCGCTCGACGCGATGCCGGCGGGCGGAAAACTCGAAATCTCGACCGCTTTTAACGCGAACGAAGTCGCGGTTGAATTTATCGATAACGGCGCGGGAATGGACACGGACACGAGCGGAAAAATTTTCCAGCCGTTATTTACGACCAAAGAACGCGGGCGCGGAACAGGCTTGGGTTTATTCGTCGTCAACCGAATCCTGCACGAACACGCGGCGAAAATCACGGTCGAGAGCGAGCCGGAGAAGGGAACGAAATTTAAATTGCTTTTTCAAAGAATTTAACTTTCAACGAGAATTTCCGCTCTGAATTCTTCTCCCGTTTTTCAGCGTCCGGCGATACTGCCAATGCTGCCAACGCCATTTTATGTCGAGCGGATTGGCGGTTCGATGAATGCCGAAAAAAATATTCAAGAGTAGTTTGAAGTAATAAAACGAAAATAAAATCACCGTCATAAATTTTACCAAAGCGAAACTTTTAGAAATTGCAAAACACCCCAAGCAGTTCCGCGAGCCGCGCTTCTTCCTGAATCCTCATTGTTTGCAGTTTTGTCAGAGCTTCGGCGAAAGCATCCACGCCTTTTGCCTGAAAACCGACCGTCCATTCGACGGCTTCAAGCAGTGAAAATTGAAAGACGCGCCTGAGCAGTGCGGGTTTGTCGGATTCACGATACGCCGGAAGCATCCGCGCCAAAAAATCCAAACCGTAATCTTCGTAAATCCAAACGAAATCCCACGCCGCGTCTCCAATCATCATATCGCCGAAGTCAATAACGGCGGAAATTCGCTCGGTTTGTTCGTCGAATATAAAATGATCAGGCGATAAATCACCGTGCAGCAGAACGGGGCAAAAATCGGAAGCCGCGCCGGATTCGAGATAATTACTAATCATGCGCTCGATAAACAGACGTTCCGGCTCGTCCAGAACGGCGAACAAATTTTCCCGCGCCTGCTTTAATAAATCAGAATATTGAGCGGTGTAGTCGTTGGCTGACACACCGCAGTTTTTCGCTAATTTGACATCCGCCGAGTGCATTTCGTTCAGAAAACGCGCCGCCTGCTCCGCGCAGCGGGTTTTGCTTGCGCCGTCTAAAGCAAAATAACGTTCTTGCGAAAGAGCCTCGCCGGGCAAAAACGGATAAGCGATGAATGACGGTTTTAAGTTATCTTCAAGACAAGCAATTTGCGGCGCGGGTATGGAGAGCGTAATTTGATTAGCAAGTTTCGGAAGCAGACAGTATTCGCGTTTCAAACTTTTCCGCGCTTCGTCGTGTTTGGCAAAGCGAAAAATCCATTCGTCATTGACGACGTAAGCCGCGCAAAAATCTCCCTCATCGAGATAACGCACCGATTCAATCGTCCAATCGGGACAACAGCGCAAAATACTTTTTTTAATTTCCGTCAGCGTCAAGTTTCCTCAAAATTCCCGCAAGTTTAGAGTATCGTAAATCCGTCAAACTGCCGGATTTTGCCAGCCGCGATAATGTAAATTTATTGTTCGTCGCCGCTCGCGCCGGAACAAACGGCGGGAATTAAGCCAACTCAAAAATCACCGTCGGCATATCGCCGTCGATGCCAACGGACGGTGCGCGTCGTGCCGCCGAAATACGTCAGCACAAGGGCGATTAGATGCGCCGCAAACCAGATGTTATTTATTCCCAGATTTTGGTAGATAAAAATCAAAATCAAAACGCGCGGAACGAAAATGCCCATCAGCACGTCGCCCAAAAACGGAATTGTGCTGTGCGGGAAATGCCCGATCAAGAAAAAATACACGAGCAGCAAAATTCGCGGAAAAAACAGCGAAAATAATAAAAAATAAAAGTCCATCGCTTTACGCCTCCTTTTTTCTACCTGCTAACCTGCATTTTGCCGCCGATTTGCTCGCGCACAAGTTTTTCCAGCAATCTCATTTGCTGCTGCTGCATTTCGACGAGTTCCGTCCATTTCTGCTCGCGCAGTTCGTCGAATTTTTCGTGCAGATTGCCGATTTCGAGTTCGGCTTTGAGATTGATTTCGTAATCGTGCGCCGCGTCAATTCTATCTCGCGCCGCCTGCCGGTTTTGCGACATCATAATTACCGGAGCTTGAATCGCCGCCAGCATCGAGAGGAAAAGATTCAGCAGAATATACGGATACGGGTCGAATGTTTCATTGCGGTTTGCCAGAATATACGAATTTAAAATCACCCAGAAAATCAAGATTCCGGCGAACAAACCCATAAATTTCCACGAGCCGCCGAACGCCGCGACTTTATCGGCAACCTGCTCGCCGAAGGTTCGTTCGTCGTGTAAATCCTGATTGATATTCCGCGCCACGCTCGAACGGCTTTCGATTGATTCGAGAACCTTTCGCTCGCGCTCGTTGAGTTTGTCCCAATCGCGCCGCAGTAATTTCTTCGCCAGTTTTTCCAATCTGTTAATCATTGCTTTAGCTCCTCGTCCGATATCAAGCCCGGCAACGCTTGTGCCAAACGGAGTATGCGCTCGAAATCGTTGTTTTACCGAATCGTGACAGGCTTTTCATTATATTTTCCATTGCCGAAGGCGCGTGGCGATTTTGCTTTTTAAAACAACTACGCCTCACCGTCGTTTCAATAAAATTTCATTCGTTGCTTTGGTAAAAAGTAGAAACGATAGCATTTGCTTGCTCGCGCCGAATACTTCTGAGTTGGCACAACCGTTGCAATTAGCGAGGCTGAATGTTTTCGCCGCGTGCGGAAAATTTCGAGAACGAATTTATGAATCAAACGCAAAGTCCAGTTTTTTTTGAACCGAAAGGCAGACGTTGGAAACGAATCAGAATCGCCGGTTTCATCGTCGGTTTTATTCTGTTTGGCTTTCTCGCCGTGTTTTTAGCGAGTCTCTTTATGACCCCGTTTCTGCCTGATTTTAATATCCGCGCCAAAACGATTTTGCCGCAAGGCAACTTGCCGCCGACAATTCAATCGAATGCGGCTGACGTGCAAATTCCCGCCAACGCGGTTGATGAAAATAAATCAAATCGCCCGACGACCATTGCATTTTACGTCAATTACGACGATACGAGTTACGCTTCACTGAAACGCAATATAGATAAAATTGACTGGCTCGCGCCCGAATGGATTCGCCTTTCGGACGATGCGAACAATCCGCTCGTGACGGATTACGACCCGAAGGCT
>JAJAYR010000416.1 GCA_026786155.1 Pyrinomonadaceae bacterium | reverse complement strand
TATATAACGATTATAACTCCAAATTTATCTAATTTATAAACGCAAAAATATAGTTTTGGTTAATTTTTCGGGTTAATTTGAAAATAAAAAGATAAATTTCGATACAAAACGAAAATCGTCAGATTATGAAGAAAAATTATCTTCATAATCTGACGATTTTTAACACAACTTCAACAGATATTATTTTTCCGAATCTTCCGGTTTTTCCGTTTCCTCCGTCTTTTCCTCTTTTTCCTGATGAGCAAAAACCGCTCCGTCATTGGTTCCGAAAATGCGCGATAAAAGACTGCTTAAAACCTCAGAAATTCGGGAAGGTTGATTTGCATTGACGGCGGTCTGAATTTCTTCTTCGGCAAAAGCCAGATCCAATTTGATAAGTTCCGCCGTTACGTGCCGACAAAAAGAACATCCGACCAGATGATTAATTAGCGGTTTGGTTTCCCACTCGCCCAAATTACCTTCGATAAAAGCCGCCAGCGAATCATCGTCTAAATGTTCCGTCTGCGCCGCTAAACCTTCGCCCGGAATTCGTGAACGCATGTAGCGGTCAAGTAATCCTTGTATCTGAACATCCGGTGGATTTGTTAACCACTTGTTTTTCATTTTAAATTCCAGCCTCCCGATAAACAGACGAAACTTTATCTCAAAATTTGCCTAATTTTAACAAAATGTTAAAAAAGAAGTTTCGGTAAGGTGCTATTTTTCGGGTTTTAGTTGACTGATAAATTTTTATAAAGATTCGGGCTGGCTAAATCCTGCGTGGCGAGTCCCATACAAATTTCTATTTCTTCATCGCGCAAATCGTGAGTTTTCTGAAGTTCGAGGCGAAAACTCGTCAAAACTTTTGAATAACTTTTTTCCAACCAGCGCATCACCGTTGATTCGTGAATGCGGCTGGCGGGATTTTCTTCGCGGCTGACGGATTTTCTCTGAAACCATCCGCGTAGCGGTGAAGTCGAGTTTTCGACTAAACGGGCGATTTCGCGCAGTTTTAAGTTTTCGACGTGATAATACAAAAGCAGAAGTTTTTCGTGATTATCGAGATTGGCAAAAGCGTTTTCGATTGCCGAAAGCGTGGCTTTGCGGTAACGGTCTTTAGCGAGCCGGTCAATCATTTCACCCTCGCCGCCTAATTTCAGTTCGGCAAATTGGGCGTGAGCGTAACCTTCGCCGACATTTTCGGTCATTTCGTCAAGGGAAACTTCATCGTGGCTGGCGCGATGCAAATCAACCAAAGAATGCCAGATAACCGTCCGCAGCCAGCCGCGCAGACTGCCGCGTCCGCTGTAAGTGGCAAATTTTGAAACTCGTTCGCCGTCAACCACGCGCGTTCCGTAAAGTTCGACATAAACCGTATCAACGACTTCCTGCGCGTCAATATCGGTTCGCGCCAGATGCCGCGCGACTCTTTCCAAATACGAACGATGCTGCTGATCAAATTCCCACCAGGCGCGTTCACTGCCGTTGGCGCAGGCGAGCGCGAGAAATAAATCGTCGGCTTGAATTTGACCCAAAAATTCTTTGACATCTTCAAAGGTCGGCTTTTCGGACGGATTATTTTGGAGATACCGGCTGACGGTTTTGCGTAATGAAGCATTAAAACAATCGGTTAAATCTCCGAAATTAGGCGCATTTTCAGCGCAACGGGCATAAATTTCAGCCATCACGGATTCACATTCCGATAGTAAATCTTCGCTTTGTATCGCTTCTGAAGACATTTTTGAATCGTTGTTGAATCGTTATTATAAATGATTTTTAAAATTTAGCATAGCTTTTTTTGCGGATAAGCATATTTAATAAAATTCGATTAACCGACCGCGCCCGATTCTAACGCTAAATCCTGATTTCGATTGTTGACAACCGAATTATCTAATTTTTCTTCGACGTATTGCAATTGGTAAAGCCGCCAGTAAAGTCCGCGCGTCGTCAACAGTTCGTTGTGCGTTCCCGATTCGCGTAATTCACCGTGGTGGAAGACGAGAATTCTATCACATTTTTGCACGGTTGACAGCCGGTGCGCGACGACGAGCGAAGTTCTTTCCATCATTACGCGGTCAACTGCCTGCTGAATAAGCTGTTCGGTTTCGGTATCAATCGAACTCGTCGCTTCGTCGAGAATCAGTATTTTCGGGTCAAACGCCAACGCCCGCGCGAATGAAATCAATTGTTTTTGTCCGACCGATAAACCTGCACCGCGCTCTTTCACTTCGGATTGATAATCGCCTTCGAGTTTCTGAACAAATTCGTCAGCGTGAACTTCCTTCGCCGCCCAAAAGATTCGCTCGTCGTCAATCGCCTTGTTTCCGAGCCGGATATTATCGGCAATCGAGCCGCTGAAAAGGAAAACGTCCTGCAAAACGACGGCGAAATTTTCGCGCAGAGATTTCAAATCCCAATCGCGCAAATCAACGCCGTCAAGCAGAATTTTGCCTTTCTGGACATCGTAAAAACGCATCAGCAAATTCGTAACCGTCGTTTTGCCCGAACCCGTCGCGCCGACGAGCGCGATTGATTCGCCGACGTTGACCGTGAAGGAAACGTCTTTCAAAACCCAATCTTCATCTTTATACGCGAACCAGACGTTTTGAAATTCGATTTTGACGACGGCTTTACCGGTTTTCTGCGGCGTTTTCGGCGTTTCGATTTTGACGGGCAAATCGAGCAGCACGAAAATTCGATGCGAGGCGACAATTGCGGCTTGCAGGACGTTGAATTTGTCGGATAAATCGCGTATCGGTTGGAAAAGCAAGCCTGAATACTGCGTAAAAGCGATAACCACGCCGATTGTCAAAAGTTTGCCGTTCGCCGAAACGCCCGTTAAAATTTGATAACCGCCGAACCAGATGACGAGCGCGATGCCGACTGCACCGATAAAATCTACCAGCGGATAAAAAATCGAATAATAATAAATCGTCTCGATGTTGGCGTTGCGGTAATCGTCGTTGATGTCGTGAAAATTTTTCTGCACTTTGGCTTCGGCGTTAAAAAGCTGAACGGTTTGCGCTCCCGAAATATGTTCCTGCAAAAAGGCGTTGAGTTTCGCCGTGCGCGTTCGCACCGCGTCGAAACCGTGGCGGGCGCGTTTGCGAAACCAGTTGGTCGCGGCAAACAGCAGCGGCACGGTAATCAGCGAAATCAGCGCGAGTTTCCAGTCGAGCCAGAACATCATTCCGATAATCGCAAAAATAATCACCAAATCGCCCAGAACATCAATCACGCCCGAAGTAAAAAGTTCGTTGAGCGCGTCAACGTCTGAAGTGATGCGCGTGATGATTCGCCCGACCGGATATTTGTCGTAATAAGCGACTTCCTGCTCCTGAAGTTTCGTGTAAATCTGCGTTCGCAAATCGAACATCACGCGCTGCCCGACGATATTGAGCAGGATTTCCTGAATGTAACTGAACAAAAATCGGAACAGAAACAACCCGAAAAAGGCGAGCGCGAACAGCCAGATGCCTTCGGTTTTTTTCGGCGTGATGAAATCGTCAACCGCCACTTTGGTAAAATACGGCTGCAAACTGAGCAAAATATTCGCCAGAAAAGTCAGCACGAGCGCGACCGCCGCCATTTTCCAATACGGTTTGAGATAACCGAGCAGCCGCATCGTTACGCGAAAATCGTAAGTTTTCTCAATCGCTCCTTCTTCTTGAATTTTTTTCGTTTCTTCGGACACTTTTAATTTTAGATTTTAGATTTCGGATGGCGGATTGGCAATTTCAAAAGCCGAAAGAAAAGTTTTAGTTAATGTTGTCGAGCATCAACGCCCGAAAACCGGCTTGCGCGAAATGTTTATCGCACGTCAGCGCGTCGGTGATATTTTGCTCACGCATTACGACGAACGAAATGCAGTCAACCAACCCCCACGATTTATCGGCGTGATTTTTGTAGAGTTCAAAGGCTTTGTTGAAAAGAGTTTCATCTAGTCTGACCATTTCAATTTCTTCCGACGAAACGAATTGGTCAATGATTTCGATAGATTTTTGTTTGTTGTTTCGAGCCAAAGAATTTCCGATTTCAAGCAAAACCGCATCGGTTGTCAGCAACGGCTGAGTATCGAACTCCATCACCAATTCGTGTGCCTTTTCGTGAAATTCGTCGCGTTTGTTAACCAAAGCCACGACATAAAAGGTATCTACAAAAGTTTTCTTCATTTCTCGTCCCTGTTTTTGTAATAATCGTCGAGACTTTTTTCGCCGTTCATATAAAGGTCGAAGTTTTCGGCAAAATCGGGCGGACCATCAATCTTGATTTTCGCCAGACGCTTTAAAAATCCCTCTTTCGGTTGTTCGTCAACTAACTTTTCAACGACTTTATAAAGTTCCGGCAGACGGCTTTCGGGAATCTGCTGAATTTTTTCGACGATTTCCTCTCTGATATTCATAACTTTCCACCTCGCAAATAAGACCATTATCGCACAGAAACCGACATTTCACATTGCCAATCCAAAATCCAAAATCTAAAATCTAAAATCGAATGAACCGTTTTATCACCGACCATCAAGACAATTGGCAGCGGCTGGAAAATTTGCTGGCGATTCTGGAAACGTCTTCCTTGCGCGGTTTGTCGCGGACGGAAGTGCGCGAATTCGGCGAGCTTTACCGCCGCGCGGCGACTGATTTGGCGATTGCGCGGGCGGAGACGCGCGACCCGAAATTGATAAATTATCTCAACAGTCTGGTCATTCGCGCTCACGGCAAAATTTACCGCGCCGAAAATCAGGGCGCGAGTTTGATTTGGGATTTTTTCGCTCAGGATTTCCCGCGAGCCTTTCGCCGGACGTGGCGATATTCGGGAATCGCCTTTGCGGTGTTTATGTTTTTCGCCGTCGCGTCATTCGTTTTGTGTTACAACGATTTGAATTTCGCCGACGGACTCGGCTTGACAAGCGTTCAATTTGCCGCGCAGAGCAATAAACAATGGTGGTTGAGTTTGAACGAAGCCAATCAAGTCGGCTCAAGCCAAATTTTAACCAATAACATTCTCGTGTCGTTTATGGCGTTTGCCTACGGCGCGTTTTTCGGCATCGGCACGATTTACGTTTTGGTAATGAACGGTTTGAGCATCGGCGGCGTATTGGGCGTGTGCTACAAAGTCAATCCCGAATTCGGCAACGCACTCGTTACCTTTATGGTCGGACACGGTGTTATCGAATTGTCATGCATTTTTATCGCGGCGGGCGCGGGCTTACTCATCGGTTATTCGCTGATCAATCCGGGCGATTTGACGAGAGCGCAG
The DNA here is from genome assembly GCA_026786155.1 of Pyrinomonadaceae bacterium. Lineage (GTDB taxonomy): Bacteria > Acidobacteriota > Blastocatellia > Pyrinomonadales > Pyrinomonadaceae. Next base: position 12,586 of record JAJAYR010000416.1, on the reverse strand, counting down.
GCGTTGAAGAAAAACGGACTCGAAGCGGCGCGGCTGGCAATCGGCTGCGCGTGTTTATTGGTCATCGCGGGAATTATCGAAGGTTTTCTCTCGCCTTCGAGCCTTCCGGCATACGTCAAATTCGGCACGGGAATTTTGTCGGGCGCGGCAATGTATTCGTATTTATTATTAGTCGGACAGGAAAAGCCGGAAGTTGCAGCAACGGCATAATCAATCTTGACCAAAGCATTTCCGGTTAATTTCTTAAAATCAAAAACATCAAAATCAAAAGCGCAACAATCGAACCGATGACAATCGCCATAATGTTTGTTTGCGTGAGTTTTGACTTGCGAATTTCGACGTTCGTCGTTCCCGAAGCGGTTTCAAACGTGCTGTTGATTTTATAATCGCCGCCGCGCCCGTCCAATAAATTCGCGTTTTCTATCAGGTTTCGCATTTCTTCCTGCGCGGCGTTGTGGCGATATTCGGCTTTGCGCTTTTCGATGGCGATACGGACGATTTCGTCGGCGGCTTGGCGCGTTACGGCGCGGGCTTGGTCGGCATCGAGATTTTGCAAAGCGTTGTCAACGATGTCTTCCGCCGAAACCGGAAAGAGCGACTGCTTTTTCGGCGCGAGTTCGTTTTTTCGTCTTCCATTTTTTTGATTATCTCCTTTTAACCAAAAATCTTTAAAGCAATCCTCTTTCTTTAACCTTCAAATAAGTTTCGAGCAGACGCGGCGCGAGTGAGTTGGTTGTAACGTCCAAAGCCAGACCGCCGAGCGTTTCGACTAATCTTAGAGCCGATTCGCGTTGATAAATGATTTCTTCGGCGGCGGATTGCGTGAAAACGTCTTTGATGTCCGACGGCTTTTTACTGACGGCAGCGTTCAAATCGCGGTCGCCGATGGTTACGACCAGCGGCAGATGGCGCGGGCGCAGAAGTTTGAGCGACGAAATTAATTCTTTTGACGATACTTTGTCAACCAAATCAGTCAGAATCACGACGAACGCGCGTTTTTTTGAGTTCGACTTGATGAATTGAAAGGCGCGTGAATACGACGGCTCAATCAATTCCGGCTCTAAATCGTGCAGGGCTTCGAGAACCGAATCAATGTGTCCGACACCTTTGTTCGGCGGCAGAAATTTTTTGACTTTGCGCCCGAAAACGAGCAGACCGCAATTGTCGCCGCCGCGCGAAGCCGCCGCCATCAACGCCAGACTCGCGTGAATCGCCGTGTCGAATTTCGTTTCGTCGCCGATTCGTCCCGTCATCAAACGTCCCGCGTCAACCGCGATTAAAATCGTCTGGTCGCGTTCGATTTGATATTGGCGCGTCGTCAAGCGTGAACGCCGCGCCGTCGCCGTCCACGAAATATGCCGCAGTTCGTCGCCGCGCACGTAATCGCGCATGGATTCAAAATCGCGCCCTTCGCCGCGCAAAACGGCTTTGCGCTGCACGGCTTGAAACGAAATCGCGCCCAATGCCTTCAACGCCATTTCCCGCGCTCGCCGCATATTCGGATAAACTTTGACCGTCTGCGCTTCGCCCAAATCAGCCTGACACCAAACCAAACCGATTTTAGAAAGAAACCGAATCGCCGTCGTGCCGAATTGATATTTTCAGCGTCGCGGCGGCGTTAAACCGTAAATAAAGTCGGCGGTCGTCTGCGCTTCGATTGTGAAGGCGGCTTCGCGCGTGGCGGAAAGTTTCAATTCGGGCGGAAATTCGTCTTTGATTTTTAATTGAAAGTCGCGCGGCGAAGCGTTTTCGATGTGCAGTTTGACGTGCGTTTCGTCGCCGATGGCGAAACGCTTTTCAAATTCGCGTTTTATCGTTAATCCTTCAGGCAGATTGCGGCTGACGAAATAATCAATCAACGCCAACGAAATTAACGCGGCATCATAAATTAAAACCGCGTAACGCAGCGCGGGGAAATTCCACGACAGCGACAGCGGCAAAAAGCCGGTTGCCAGCAGAACGAAAAACAGGCGTGAGAAAACAAAGCGCATAAATTGTCTGAAATTATACCAAAAAAATTTTGCGGCGGAGAAAATTAGTCCGGCGATTATTTTGCGTTATAATTCGGACGGAGAAAATTTATGAAAACCGTCAGCGAACTCGTGCAGGAAACCATTGATTTGATGGAAAAAGGTTTGTTCGATGCCGCCTTTCAGACGGCGGGCGCGGCTTTTGAAGCGACGGCGGAAAAGGCTTCGGAAACGGGAAATTACCGGGAAATCGTTGACGAATACTGGCGCGTGATTTCGTTTATGGGTTTTCCGCACCTGACTTTTTCGCATCTCGAAATTCCCATCGTCATCAAGGAAATATCGCCGAATCCGCGCAGTTACAGTTTGAAAGAACTCGTCGTTTTCGTTTTGACCGACACTTTAAGAAACGGAAAACTACCGGAGAACGTCGAGTTGACAGCCGTTGGCGGATTTGAAAAACGAGGCGGCAGACTGCTCATTCCGACCAATCTGACGTTCGGATTACTGGGCTACGCGATTTTTAATCCGATTAATAAGGACGAAGTTATTTCCGATAAATACTGGCTCAATATATCGAGTTTCAAAATGTTCATCGCCGAATTTTTCGGGCGCATTGATTTGGCGGAACGAATCGTCAAATTTCATCTCGAAAACTAAAATTTTCGTTCACGCTTTTTCAATCTGCGAAAGTTTGTTGATGTCAATCGAAAGCTGTTCGCCTTCTTCGAGCGGATTGTAAAGACCGGCGAATTTGCTGCCGAATTTTATCTCCGACGCTTTGTAGGACGAGCGCGTATAGACGATTGACGCGAAAGTTTCGTCGGTTGCCGACAGCAGAATCAAAATCTCCGCGTTGGTTTTCAGCAAATCTACTTCGGTCAAACCGAACATCGGCGATTGCTCGTCAATCGGATGAACGACCGTCCACGCCAAAGGGAAAAACGACACGCGATTTCTTTCGAGTTCGAGAAAATCGAATTGCCGCGTAACTTTGCCGTCCCGTTCGATAAAACGCGAAAATAAAACCTGCGCTTCAACTTCGATAAGCTGGCTGCTTCTGCCGTTGACCATCCGAAACATAAAGCCTGCGCCGCCGCGATACGGCGCGACGACCGACAATTCGCTGAACAAAACTCGCGCCGTCGGACGCGCAAACCGGGCGAACACGATGCCCGTAATCAGCGCGGTGATAATCATACTGTAATAAGATTCGACCGTTACGAGCAGATTCGGAATAATCCCGACCGGATGAATCGTGCCGTAACCGATGGTCGCAAACGTCTGCACCGAAAAGAAGAATCCGCGCAAAAGTAAGTTTTCCGTCGGAATTTCCGACGTATCAACCAACGCCGTCGCGCCGAACGCGGCATAGAAAAAGCCAAAAACGACGTTGCTCAAAAAATATAAAAGCAGCGTCAGCCCGATGAATTCCTTCCACGACATCGAAATTACCGTGTGATAAAGATTGAGCGAAGAAAGAAAAGGCAAACCCGTGCGCTGGACGTTAAAAGTGCCGTCTTGATTAAGCAGACGCTGCCGGCTTTCGCCCGCCACGACCGAGCCGAAACCCAAATCGCGGTCTTCATCGCGCAGTTTCGGCGTTGCCGCGTTCATCGTTGGTCGTTGGAATTCTTCTTCTCGCGTCATTGAAATTATTTTTTGGATAAAACTTCATTTAAGGTTTCCAATTGAGGCAAGACAAATAAATCTTTCGGACGACCAGCGGCTTTTTTGGCTTTAATCAAATCGTTGAGCGATAAGATTCGCACTTGATAATCGAAAAGTCGGACGATTATCGAATCGGCGAAAACTTCTTTGTATGCACCGACACCCGCTACTTCGCCGAGTAAATCAATATCTCCGATGTCGGATTGAAGCGTAAAATTCGTTCCGTTTTGCAGAGTTCTTTCGTCCCAAACAAAAGGTAAATCCTTTGGAAAGCCGCGCAAGCGAGGGTTAAAACCAGCGAGCGCGGCAACGATTTTTCTTAAATTCCCCGCTGTTCGGGCATAACAAAAATCCAGGTCAAAGGTCGCATACGGCACGCCGTGAGCGATAATTGCCACGCCGCCGACAATAACGAATTCGACTGTCTGCTTAACCAAAACTTCAACCGCCGATTCGATATTTATGATTTTTTACTCCGCGCCAACTCGCCTTGTCTTCTGACTTCTTCCAAAAAAAACATTCGGCTTCGCGCTTCTTCGATTCTTTCCTGCGGCGAAAGTTTGAGCCATCTGAAAAGAAGCGACAAATCTACCCCGAAATCTTGCGCCGCTGCCGTTTTGCTGCCCATCGGCGGATTGCGAAAAAGTTCTTCGATTTTCTCCAATTTTCGCTTGCTTAACTTTTCCATCAGCTTTTTACTCCGACATCCTTAAAAACTTTATCGAGCCACAGATTTGTCAATTTCTCCTGAACCGAATTTGCCCGCAATCTATCATTCAAGTTTTTGAAATCAACGAAATCGAGATTTTGGTCTTGGTTAAAACACGAAAAGACGAAAAATTCTTCGCCCGTATGCGGGTTGACGTGCCGCTGCAAACATTGGGCGCAAACTTCCTTCATCATACACTGCATCGGCGAGTTGATTGAACCGATTGCCGTGTGCTGTTCCTTCAAATACGGTTTTAAGGCGGCGTGTCTGGCTTCCCGAACGCCGTTCATCATTCGGTCTGAACCGATGGCGATGATGCGGTCAACGTCTTTCAAATTGACGTTTTGTGCGCCGAGTTTTCCTTCGGCGTAGGCAATCATCGCCTGCACGATGTTGCCGCGAAAATGCGCGTCCTGCGCTCTTTCGGGTTGAATTTCAACGCCAAAATCGGTCGCCCAGACAACTTTGTCGGTTACGTCTTCGATTTCCTTGCGTTTGAATAAATCCGCGCCGTCTTTGTATCCGGCGAAATAGATTACTTCGTTGTGATTTTCGCGCATCGCTTTGGCAATCGAGAACAAAACCGCGTTCCCTAAACCGCCGCCCGCGAGCAGAACCGTTTCGTTTTCGGGAATTTCCGTCGGCGTTCCGGTCGGTCCCATTACGAGAATTTCTTCGCCTTCCTTCAAAAGCGAACAGAGGCGCGAAGACGTTCCCATTTCCAGCACAATCATCGAAAGCAAGCCTTTTTCCTTGTCCGTCCACGCGCCGGTCAACGCCAAACCTTCCATCATCAAACGCTTGCCGCCGACCATCGGCGCACTCGTTTCAAAATTTTGCAGACGATAAAACTGTCCCGGCTCGAATTTTCTGGCTTGCAGCGGTGCTTTGACGATGACATCAATAATCGTCGGCGTGAGTCTATCAATTTTGACGACATACGCTCTCAACTGTTCGTCCAAAGTTGCTTCGAGTTTATCGAAAATTTGGTCGCGTGCGGTTTGCGGCAAATCGCCGCGCGTCGCCAATTCGTCGGCGAAGATTTCGACGACTTTTTCGTAGCCGTGTTTCGCCGAAGCCATCGCTTTGACGACGTTTCCGGCGTAGCGCGGATGGTTGTCGCCGTAATAGCTGATAAATTTTCCGTCGCGTTCGTAGGACGTGAAAAATCCCTGTTTCGATTCGACGGCGTGAAATTTTCCGTCGCCGTTTTTGACGACTTCAAACGGCTCGAAAAACTGTCGCCATTCATCTAATTTGAAAGTTCCGGGTTTTTCCTTTTCGTAGATAACATTCGGCGAAGTTCCGGCGGCGACGCAAACCGTTCTGGCGGGAAACTCAACCGATTCGCCCGTATTTTCAAATTTTCCGGTTTCCGCGACGTAATTCAAACGCTCGAAAATCAACGCCTTGACCGCGCCGAATTCGTCCGGCACGGCTTCGGTCGGGTTCATACATTCGACGAAGTTGATGCCTTCTTCCAGAGCTTTTTGCACTTCTTCGTGATTGAGCCGATACGCGGGCGAATCCTGCAAACGCTTTCTGTAAATTAACGAAACGCCGCCCCAACTTTGGACGAGCGGCACGAAATTCGGTGCTTCGCCCGCCTCAAAAGCACGTTCTCTTTCGGCGCGAATCGCTCTGCCGTGTTCGAGAAATTCCTGCATTGCGCCGATTTCCTGTTCGTCAAATTTCGCCCAAACCGCCGCTTCGCCGAATTCCTCCACGACCGTTTCGTATTTTCCAAGCATTTTCTCAACCTGCACCGGATAATAAGCGAAAGTCTCCGTCGCCGTATCAACGCCCGTCAACCCGCCGCCGATGACGACGGCGGGCAGTCTAACTTGTAAATTCGACAGCGTATCTTTTTTAAACGCGCCGGTTAATTGCAGCGACATCAGAAAATCCGAAGCCTGCCGAATGCCGCGAATCAGATTATTTTTCATCGGCACAATCGTCGGGCGACCCGCGCCGGTGGCAATCGCAATATGGTCGAAACCGAAATCCCAGGCATCTTCAATCGTAAAAGTTCCGCCGAAACGAACGCCGCCGTAAGCGCGAAAACGCTTGCGCCTCGTCAGCATTAGTTGCAGCATCGTCAGGAAATTTTTATCCCAGCGAACCGTAATTCCATATTCGGAAACGCCGCCGAAACCCGACAAAATTCGCTCGTCGAGTTCGTCGGTAATGTCGTTAATATCCTTTACTGGTTTCGGACACGACTTGCCATTTTTGCCGGTAATTTCGTCGCTCATCGGTTCAATTTTTAACCCGTCAACGCCGATGACACCGAAACCTTCGTTTAAAAGATAATGCGCCAGCGTGTAACCTGCCGGACCTAAACCGACGACCAGAACATTTTTTCCGTTATACGGCAGCGTGTATGGACGTTTCGCGTTCAGCGGATTCCACCGCGTCAGCAAACTGTAAATTTCAAAACCGTAAGGCAAGTTTAAAACGTCAGTTAAAGTGGCAGTTTCCGCCAGCGGAATGTTCACCGGCTCTTGCTTTTGGAAAATGCAGCCTTTCATACAATCGTTGCAGATGCGGTGTCCCGTTCCGGCGCACATCGGATTGTCAATGGTTACGAGCGCAAGCGATGCAATCGAATCGCCGTGCTTTTTCATCAAGTGCATTTCCGAAATTTTCTCGTCGAGCGGACAGCCTTCGAGTTTGATTCCGAGCGGATTGCGTTTCGCGCCGCCGTCTTTTTCGTGCAAGCCGGTCGAACACGAATCCTTTTCGCGCTCGTGGCAAATCAGACAATAATCAACTTCGTAAAGCGCGTCGCGCTGCGTTCCTCTATCGTCGGTCAATTTGAAACCGTCGCGCCGCCGCAGTTCCTCGTTTGCGCCGTTCAGTAAATTCGGCAAATCTTCCTGCGGATGAATCAGATGGACGAGGTTTTGATAATCGAGTCCGTGCGGCGTTTTGAATGAATACCAGCGTTTCTGCTTGCCGAAAAACTGAATCGCCGACCACGCTTCCAAAAGATGCAGAACGGCTTTGACCGGCAAAATCGCGCCCGTCGCTTCGATTTCGGCAACGTAACACGAAAAGACTTTGCCGAAGGTTTTGTCTTTTAATTTATCGTAGGCAAGATTTATTTTATCAAGCGTTTTCTGAATTTCCGGCGTGATTTCCAGATTTTTCGTCAACGCTTCTTCGGCTTCCGTGAGTTTGTCGGCGATAAACGCGATGGATAATTCTTCGTCATAAACCAGCGTTTCATCAAACGCCGCGAATTTAAATTCGCGCAACGCTTCGGTCAATTCGGTTTCGTTTAATTCGACGATTTTTTCCGCCGAAAACTTTTTGATGGCGCGTCGCTGGACGAAAAATTTATATTTCCAAATTGGGTTTTGTTCGGCGATTTCCTTCTGCAAAGCGGCGCGTTCGCCGCTGACATCGAACATTTGCGCGATAAATTCGGAAAGATACGGTGCGGCATCGGTCAGGATTTTCGATTCGACCCGTTTTTCGTAACCTTTACCGCGATGCTCGATATATTTTATTAAAGCCCCGTGCAGAATCGGATTTTCTTCTTTTACCGAATCGTAAAATTTTTCGGCAAGCGCACGGAGTTTTTCTGCATCATAAAGCTCTGAATATCTGAACCCGGTAATGCCTAAATTAAAATCGCCGCCGGATTCGTTCGTAAAATTGGTTTGTTTTTCAGAAATAGCAATCATAAAAGACTTAATATAAACTTAAAGTAAATTTCTTGATTAAAAGAAAAATATATCATTTACTTTCGGGTCGAAACAAAAGTTGCGGGTTTCAAAAGACTTACGAAATTTTGCTTTGAAACGGAAAAAGATGTATATTCTCAAAAAATCTGTACGAATGCGTGTGTAATTTTGTTCCGAATGTGCTATAAAACAAGTTTGCCCGCTGAAACTTTGATGAGAATTTATAATAAAAGGGCTTAATAAAAAGAAGTATGGAAAAAGACGAAAAATTGCTGCCTTTACCGAAAACCAACGATTTACGATCAGTTAATCAACCCGAACCGACTCATTACGCGCCGATTTACGATGAGGAATCGGGCGAATCGCGGTCGTTTCGTGAGTATTGGAACGTCGTCTATAAGCGGCTGCCGATAATTTTGGCGATGACGATTTTAACGACGACGGTCGTCGCTTTTTATATGTATCGGCAGCCTTTGATATATGAAGCCAGCACGGAAATGATTATCGAACCGCGCAAACCGAAATTACAGTCGAAGGACTCGGGGATTAATATCAGTTTGGGCGTTGACGTTAATTACTACAATACGCAGTTGCGGCTGTTGCAAAATCCGGATTTGATGCGTGAAGTCGTCATCAGATTGAATTTGCACCGCGACCCGAATTTGTTCAGCGGACAAAACCGCGAATTTATCTCGACGGTGCGCTCGATGTTCTCAAGCGAAAAAGATGCTGAAAACAAACAGGCTTCGCTGCCTGCGCTGACGGAAAATGACGATTACGGCAAAAACGGCAAGGAGTCGGCACTAACACCCGAAGAAAAGGAAAGAGTTGATCGTTATGCCAATATTCTGCTCGGTGGTTTGCGCGTTAGTCAGGTTGAAAACACCAATATAGTAAATATCATCGTGCAAAGCACTAATCCGGTATTAGCGGCGAAAACCGCCGATATGATCTGCCAGGTTTTTATCAAAGAAGACATTAAACGCGAATCCGAAGGCGGCAGAAGATCATTAGAAGATTTAAATAATTCAATCGAAGAATTAAAGGGGAACATCAATAACCAGGAACAAGAGCGCATCAAATATATGCAGGACTCCAGAATCCCGCTGCGTGCCGAGAAGGGACAGGACTTGCTCGCCCAACGGCTGCAGGATTTAAGCGGAAGATGGTTGTCGGCGGAAGACGACCGGAGAAAACTGCAAGGGCGTTACGAAGCCGTCCAGCGTGCCGGAGCGCGAGGCAACATTATTGATGTTGTCGGCGACAACGCAGCGATTCTGTCTGCCCGCGAAAAAAACCTCGAACGAAAAGCCGATTTAGAAAAACGTATCGAGAACATCGGCAATCAAATTCAAGCCGCCGAAACTGAGAAAGCAACTTTATTGGTTAAGTATGAGCGCGAGTTTCCAGCGGTCAAAGTTATCGAGGCAAAAATCGAATCTCTTATAGAAAACAGGGAAAAGATAGAGAAAGAAGTTTCGCAGAAGATTGCATCCGAAGGTGTCGCCCTAGAAAAAAGTGCCGAAAAGGAAACCTTAAACGGTCTCCAGGCACAGCTTGAAGCCGCGCGGAAGCGTGAAGCCGAACTTCGCGTGGCGTATATGGCGGAGTTTTCCTCTGCTAATAATCAGGGAGTCGCGGAAACCCGTCTGACGACTTTGAGCCGCGAAATCGAAACAAACCGCGGCTTGCTTGACTTATACGTGCAGCGGCAGAAGGAATTTGAATTGACGATTACGAGCAGTCAGCCGGATAATCTTAAAATTTCAAGTATGGCGATCACGCCCGGTAGTCCCATCGGACCGAACCGAACCCGAAATATCATGGTCGCGTTGTTGATTTCGCTGGCGGCAGGTGTCGGTCTGGCGTTTTTGCTCGATTATCTCGATGATTCAATCAGAACTTCCGACGACATCGGCAGACATCTCGGCTTGCCGACGCTCGCTTTGATTCCGTTCACGACCACCGGCGAAAAGCGCAAGGTCAACCAGCTTACCGGAAATCTCGGTAGTGAATCCAGTTCGCTGGCTTTGATTGCCGCCGGCGACAAGCGTTCGGCGATGGTCGAAGCCTATCGCCATCTGCGAACGTCGCTTTTATTTTCGTCCGCCGGAAGACCGCCGCAGACGATTTTGATAACTTCCGCCCAGCCGTCCGAAGGAAAAACGACGACCGCCATCAATACGGCGATCACCTTGGCACAGTCGGGCGCGGAAGTTTTGATTATTGACTGCGATTTGCGCCGTCCGCGTCTGCATAAACATTTCGGCGTGGCGAACGTCCACGGTTTGACCAGCTATCTTTCGAGCAATAAAAAGCCTGAAAGTTTGATTCAAAGTTACAGCGGTTTGCCGAATTTGAAAGTTATCACCAGCGGTCCGATTCCGCCGAATCCGGCTGAACTTTTAAGCTCGAACGAGATGAAGAATCTGCTTCAGTATTTAAAAGGCACTTATAAACACATCATTATTGATTCGCCGCCCGCGATTTTCTTTACCGACGCAGCGATTCTTTCGATGATTGTGGACGGCGTAGTGCTGGTAACTTTGGCGGGCAAGAGTTCGATTTACCTGACGCGCCGCTTTAAGCAGAGACTCAGCAGCATCGGAGCGCGAATCTACGGCGTAGTTTTGAACGGAATCCGCGCAACTTCTCTGGAATACGATTATTACGGCTACGGCTATTCGGGCTATTATACGCCGAACAAAGACGACGATTCAACGCCTTTTATGGATGAAGAAGACGAGATGTTTTCGATGAGCCGGAAAAAATAAAAACGTCAATTCGAGGTAAGAAAAATCTAGCCACAAAAAGACGCAGAAAACACAAAAGAGATTTTATTTAATCTTCCTTTTTGTGTTTTCTGTGCCTTTTTGCGGCGATTGTCTTTTCGCCTCGGCTTATCCCGACTGATGTTATTCGAGAAAATCAGACAGGGCTTGCTCCCAGTTTCGCAGCGGGGCAAGCCCGAACTTTTGGCTGAATAAACACGCGAGTTTTGAATTCACCGGACGCGGCGCGGGACGTTTCAAATCGTGAACCGAAACGCTTTCAATCAACTTTTGGTCAAAACCTTTTAGCGCGGCGACTTTTCGCGCAAAACCTTCGTAACTCGTGCCGTCGCCCGCGTTGGTAACGTGATAGACGTTCGGCAAATCGAGCGCGGCGAGTTCGCGCAGACGCTTTGCCAAATCGCCCGCAAAAGTCGGCGTGCCGTAACTGTCTCCGATTACTTTTATCGTCTTTCCGTCCGCCAAAAGTTGGGGCATCACGCTCAAAAAATTCGTCCCGTCCGCGCCGTAAATCCAGCCGGAACGCACGACGATTGAACGGGCGTAGGCATTTCGCGCCCGGATTTCGCCTTCGAGTTTAGATTTGGCATAAACGCCCTGCGGATTCGGCGTGTCGCGCTGCGTGTAGAAATTCTCGTTCGCGCCGTCGAAAACGTAATCGGTCGAAATCGTCACGAAAGCCGCGTCAATTTTTTTGGCGGCGACGGCGAGATTTTCCACGCCGACGGCGTTAGCTCGATAACAAACTTCTTCGTTCGATTCCGCGCCGTCAACATTTGTATAAGCCGCGCAATTTATCACGCCGTCGAATTTTTCGCGCAAAAAAGTTTCCGCCACTGTTTAGGCATCGGCAATGTCGAGTTCCTGTCTGGTCAAGGCGACGACTTCATCACCGATTGAACGACAATAATCAATTGTCGCTTTGGCGACCATTCCATTCGCGCCCGTGATTAAAATTTTCATATTTTGCTTGATTTATGCAGGTGAGAGAAAGTTTTGCGACATTTTGCTTCCCGTTCAGAGTCCAAACTTTAGTTTGTTTCCGCCAGCGAAGCGCGGCGGAAGCAAAGGGCGTTCCGCGTTTGGACTCTGAACACAGCGCACAATACATCAAAACTTTTACTCACCCGCTTAGTTTTTTGGATTCCGGCGATATTTGTGCGTAACCGGACGACGGCGACCGATGCCGATGGCGTTTTTGGAGATTATCAGCGTCGGCGGCAGTTGGCGGCGTTTGAATTCGTTGGCGGGCGATTCGACTTTGTTGAGCAAATCATAAACTAATTTTTCATCGCTGCCTTCGGCGATGATTTCGGCGGGCGAAAATTTATCTTCAAAATAGCGTTTCAAAATTACGTCCATCAAATCATAAGGCGGAAGGCTGTCCCGGTCGAATTGGTTCGGCGCGAGTTCGGCGGACGGTGCTTTTTCGATAATCTCAAACGGGATAATTTCGCGTTTCGCCGTTTCGTTGATATGGCGGGCGATTTGATAAACTTCCGTTTTCAAAACGTCGCCGAGAACCGACAGACCGCCGTTCGTGTCGCCGTAAAGCGTGCAGTAACCGACGGCGAGTTCCGATTTATTGCCGGGCGATAAGAGCAAACGATTTTCCGAGTTGGAAATCGCCATTAAAGTCACGCCGCGCAAACGGCTTTGGATATTTTCCGCCGCCAGATTTTCGCCGCTGCGCGACGGTTTGTTGAGATGAAGCTGATTCGATAAAACTTCAAACGTCGCGGAAATTGGCTC
>JAJAYR010000415.1 GCA_026786155.1 Pyrinomonadaceae bacterium | reverse complement strand
GAAACCGCCCGTCGCGGCAATATCGTAACGGCAAGGGTTAATTTTGAAGAACTCAAACAACTGGCGGAAAACGCTAACGTCGCATTTGTCGAAGTCGGGGCGAATCTTACCGCTCCGACTCCGAATATCGCTAAAGGAAAAATCAAAGAACCTTTAATGAATCGTTGGAATTTCGGTGATTCACGTAAACATCGGCAGGGCGAGAACTTACTGATTGGGATTATTGATGTGCAGGGTTTCGATTATTCGCATCCCGATTTTCTCGACGCAAACGGCAAAAAGCGCTTTGTCCGCATCTGGGATCAAGGCGGAAAAAATCGTCCGTCGCCGTTTCAAAACGACGGGCAGGAGAGAAAAAAAGCGTTTAATTACGGTGCGGAACTGACACAGGAAAATCTCAACGCGGCTTTGACAAATACCAAAAGTTTTAATTTGCCGGCGTATCTTTTAGAGCCGCAGTCGCAAATGGTGGTGTCGTCTCACGGAACGCACGTTGCAGGCATCGCCGCAGGCAATCACGGCGTGTGTTCAAAGGCGAAAATAGCCGCCGTTCTCGTTTCGATTCCGTCGGAAAAAGATAATTTGAAAGAGCGTCGGAAAAATTTTTTCGATTCGACGCAGTTGGCGCACGCCGTTGATTACCTGATTCGTTTGGGCGAAGAAATGAATCTGCCAGTCGCTATCAACATCAGTTTGGGAACAAACGGACACGCCCACGACGGCAGCAGCGCATTAAACCGTTGGATTGATTCGGCGGTCGCGCTGCCTGGCAGAGCGATTTGCGTCGCGGCGGGCAACGCGGGGCAGGAAATTGCCGAATTTGAAGGCGATATGGGTTATGTGATGGGCAGAATCCATACAAGCGGTAAAATTCTCGCCCGCGGCTTGACTAACGACATCGAATGGTTGGTCGTCGGCAACGGCAGAATGGATATCTCCGAAAACGAGTTGGAAATTTGGTATAGCTCGCAAGACCGCTTCGCTGTTTCCGTCAAGCCGCCCGAAATGGATTGGATCGGACCGATTGAACCGCGAACATTTATTGAAAACAAACAACTTCCCGATAAAACTTTCGTCAGCGTCTATAACGAAGTTTATAACGCGGCAAACGGCAGCAATTATCTCTCGGTTTATTTGAGTCCGTTTTTCTTTGAAAATACGCAGACGGGCGAAACCGAAATCGTCGGCATTCCTTCGGGCAAGTGGCTGGTCCGGCTTGAAGGTTTGGAGATTAAAAACGGCGAATATCACGGATGGATTGAGCGCGACGACCCACGGCGCGTCGGACGCATCGGCGACGACAAAACGGCATGGCGTTTTCCGTCTTTCTTCTCGGAAAAATCAATGGTTGACAATTCTTCGGTCAGTTCGCTCGGTTGCGGTTTTCGGATTTTGTCGGTTGCCAATTTGGACGAAGCTAAGGAGCTTATCAACATTACGAGCAGTCAAGGTCCGACCCGTGACGGCAGAGCCAAGCCCGACGTTGCCGCTCCGGGAACGAACATCAATTCGGCAAACGGTTTTGCGCCGCCCGACAACGCTTGGGTCGAGATGACGGGAACGAGTATGGCAAGTCCGTTTGTTACGGGCGTGGTCGGATTGATGCTTGCCGTCAATCCGAATCTGACCGCAGCGCAAATTGAAGGCATCGTCCAATGCACCGCCAATCCTTTGCCGGGGGCGGATTTCAAATGGCTGAACAATGCCGGTTTCGGGCGTATCAATCCCGAAAAATGTTTGGAAGAAGCGGACAAAATCAATCAACGTAACGAGGTGAAATAATGAAATTGATAGTTTTTCAATCTGACAAGGGCGATTGTTTACTGGTCGAAGGCGACGACGGCAAAACTGTCTTGACCGACGGCGGAATGGCAAAAACCTATTCAAATCACGTTGCGCCGTTTCTCAATAACATGCAGCAAAACGGCAAAGAACTCGACGCGGTTTATGTTTCGCACATTGACGAAGACCATATTTCGGGCGTTCTGCAAATGATGGATGATGCCGTCGAGTGGCGAATTTACGATTATCAAACGACGACGGGCGGCAATCCGAATTTTAAGCAGCCCGACGTTTTGCGTCCGCCGCAAGTTGACCGTGTTTGGCACAACGCTTTTCATGAACAGGTCGCCGACAATACGGGCGACATTGAAGATATGCTGGCGGCAACGGTTGCCGTTCTCGCGGGCGGCGACAGTCAAAGATTTCTGCGAATGGCGCAGTTTCATCAAGACGTGGCGACGAGCATCAATCAGGCGATTAATCTTTCGCGCAAACTCGGCGAAAAACAACTCGACATCAAACTCAATCCCGAAGCCAAAGGCAAATTGATGATGCTTCGCCGCCAGCAGAACGGCAAATATAATCCGCCGATCAAAATCGGTAAAATGAAATGGATACTCATCGGACCAACCGAAGCCGACCTTAAAGAACTGCGTAAAGAATGGGATAAATGGCTCGTTAAAAATCAAAAAGCCTTAGCGCGGATTGACGAAAACGCCCGACGCGCCGAGCGTAATTTGGGAAATTCGCTCGCCAACGAAGTCGGGCAAATTGTTAATGTCGCCAACAAACAAGCCGAATTGCTTGCCTATAGTCTGCTCGACCAACTCGATTCGAGCAAGAAAAAAGTTCTCGGTTTGCGGCGGAATGTTACCGCTCCGAATCTCGCGTCGCTGATGTTTCTAACCGAAGAAAAAAACGCTCAAGGCAAAACCAAAACAATTCTGCTGACGGGCGACGGACACCACGAAGATATTCTAAAAGGCTTGGAACTGCAAAACAAAATCAAGTTGAACGAAACTCTTTTCGTGGACGTTTTGAAAATTCCGCACCACGGCTCGGAACACAATTCAGACCGCGAATTTTACAAAAAAATTATCGCCGACCACTATGTTTTCTGCGGCAACGGAGCGCACGAAAATCCCGATCTGGACATTATGAAAGCCGTTATCGAATCAAGGCTCGTTCCCGAACATCAAGGCGTTCATCCGAAAATCAATCAGCCTTTCAAATTATGGTTCAACAGCTTTCCGCAAAATCCCGAAGCCGAAAAGAAAGATAACGACCATCTGGAAAAGGT
>JAJAYR010000414.1 GCA_026786155.1 Pyrinomonadaceae bacterium | reverse complement strand
GCAACGATTTACGTCTGCCAAAACTGCGGCAGACAGGAACGAAAATGGTCTGGAAGATGCGCTGACTGCGGCGAATTCAACTCGTTCGTCGAAGAAAAATTTCGCCCGACGGCGCAAACCGTCGGCAAAGTTTCAACAACCGGCGGCGCAAGACTTTCGACCAATTCATTTCGTGAAGTCAAACCGATTTCTTACGCCGACATCGAATCGCAGGACGATATGCGAACATCTTCGGGAATCGAAGAATTCGACCGCGTTCTCGGCGGCGGCATCGTCGCCGGTTCGCTCGTTTTAATCGGCGGTGCGCCGGGGATCGGGAAATCAACTCTAATAATTCAGGTTGCCGACAAGTTAAGCAAAAACAACACGCGAGTTCTCTACGTTTCGGGCGAAGAATCGGAAAAACAAATCAAAATGCGCGGCGAAAGATTAGGCTTAAACGCCGAAAATCTTTACCTTTTGCCGGAAACGAATCTCGAAGCGATTTTGGGCGAAATCGAAAAATTGCAGCCCGACGCGATTATCGTTGATTCAATTCAGACGGTTTTTTCGCCGCATATCGAATCCGCGCCCGGCTCGGTTTCCCAAGTCCGCGAAGTCGCCGGACAATTTATGATTTTCGCCAAAGCCACCGGAACGCCGGTTTTTTTAATCGGACACGTAACCAAAGAAGGCTCAATCGCCGGACCGAAAGCGTTGGAACATATCGTTGACACGGTTTTGTATTTTGAAGGCGACCGTCATCACAATCACCGCATCATCCGCGCCACCAAAAACCGTTTCGGCGCGGCAAACGAAATCGGCATTTTCGAGATGACGGGCGAAGGTTTAATCGCGGTCGGCAACCCTTCGGAAGTCTTTTTGCAGGAACGACCCGAAGGCGCGAGCGGTTCGGTTGTAACGGTTTGTATGGAAGGCACGCGCCCGATGCTCGTCGAAATTCAGGCTCTCGTTTCGGGGACGAAATTCGGCACGGGCAGACGAATGGCGCAGGGTTTTGATTACAATCGAACTTCTCTTTTAATCGCCGTTCTCGAAAAACGGCTCGGCTTTCAATTAGCCAACGATGACGTTTTCATCAACGTCGCGGGCGGGCTGGAAATTGACGAACCGGCGGCGGATTTAGGCGTGATTGCCGCCATCGCTTCGAGTTTCCGCAACTTACAAATCCCGCCTGACACCGCCGTTTTCGGCGAAGTCGGCTTGACCGGCGAAGTGCGCGGCGTTCTGCAAGGCGAAACCCGCGCCCGCGAAGCGCAAACGCTCGGTTTTAAGAAATTGATTTTGCCGATGTCGAACAAAAAAGGGTTGGAAAAACTTTTAGGAATGCGCGTCGTCGGCGTGAAAAATTTGGAAGAAGCGTTGGACGAATTATTTTGATATGTATCAATCTGAAAACGCCTGTATAATTATTTATGATTTTTGATTGGGACGAAAACAAGGAAAAGTCGAACGTCAAAAATCATGACGGCATTGATTTTGACGAAGTGAGCGAAGCGTTTTTTGACGAAAGTTGTTTTGAATTTTTCGATAAGGAACATTCGACTATTGACGAAAAACGATTTGTTTGTGTCGGAAATTCAAGTAAAAGACTGCTTCGAGTTTCCTACACTGTTCATTTTGACGAGGACGGCAATGAAATTATCCGCATCATCTCCGCCCGAAAAGGCAAGAAAACAGAAGATTTATATGATGGACGAAACCTATAAAAAACCGGAAGAAAGAGTTTTGGAAGTTACGCAGGAAGAATATGACGAAGCGATGGCGAAAGGGTGGACGGACAACGATATTTTGAAACCCGGAAAGCATATTTTTCGCCGCCGCACTCGCCAAATAAATCCGCGCGACGCGCAAATCAAAACGACGGTGTTCATTGACGGCGACATTCTCCAACATTTCCGCCGCCGCGCCGAACAGCCGAACGCTGCCGAATTTCAAACGCAGATAAATCAAGAACTACGCGCCGCAATGGAACGCGATTTGGCGGAAGAAGAAAACAAACTCGACGAAATAGCCGAAAAATTGGCGAATAATCCATCAAATTGACCATTTACTCGTTTCGGCAAATTTGATTTCAAATCTCGATTCTTGCGAAACAGTTAATTCACAACACATTTTTGAAAATTCGTTGAGCGACCATCTTCCAATTATCGCGGATTTTTCGGTTTGACATAACAATTTTAAGCCGCCAATTTTTGCTTGACTCTTTCAATCTCAATTTCAACTTTCGGCAATTCCAAACCTGTTTGCCGCGCTGTTTCGAGCCACAAACTTTCTACCGTTTCCAATTCTTCAAGTGTCTCGCTTAAGGTTTCGCCTTGCGCCAAACAACCTTTCAGCGCGGGAATTTCGGCGACGTAGCCGCCTTCTGCATCCGGGTAAATAACGAACGGATATTTAACTTCTCCCATACTCTTCGATGATTTCAATAACTCGTTTAACATAAACGGCTTTGACTTTATTCTTATGCACGGGAACAACAAAAATTGTCGTTCCGCGTTTGAAAACGTGATGACTTCCCGTAATTCTTTCAAGCATAAAATCTTCTTGCTCCAAAAGTTTTCTAATTTGAGCAAAGGTAACATTATTCGGACTTTGCTTTAATGATTCGAGAAGTTTTTCGCGCTTGCTCACAATCGGCAGATTAGCATTTTTTTCGGTGAATTACTATGATTTGAGAAATGAAAAGAATCGAACCAAAAGCGGGACAGGAATCGGTTTGGGATTATCCGCGCCCGCCGCGTCTCGAACAGACGAATAAACATCTCAAAATCATTTTCAATGGCGAAATCGTCGCGGAAACCAATCGCGCTTTTCGCGTTTTGGAGACGAGTCATCCGCCGGTTTATTATTTTCCGCCGGAAGATGTGCGAATGGAATTACTGGCGGAAGCGGCAGGCGCGAGCTTTTGCGAATGGAAAGGCAGCGCGGGTTATTATGATTTGCGCGTCGGCGATAAAAGTATCAAAAATGCCGGTTGGTTTTATGCGAGTCCGACGCGCAATTTTGCGGAAATTAAGAATTACGTCGCTTTTTATCCGTCAAAAATGGACGCTTGTTATGTCAATGACGAACTTGTGAAAACGCAGGAAGGCGATTTTTACGGCGGTTGGATAACGTCGGAAATCGTCGGACCGTTTAAGGGCGGCGCGGGAACTTTCGGCTGGTGAAAACAGACGTTGATTCGACATTAAATGTCTTTCTTGATTTTTGAAAAGTGACGGAAGCAGTCTGCCGCCGATTGTTTTAATATGAAGTTATGAGTTTTTTGGGTTGGATGGCTTTGAGCGGTGCGCTGCTTCTGTTTATGGG
>JAJAYR010000413.1 GCA_026786155.1 Pyrinomonadaceae bacterium | reverse complement strand
GATCAGCGCGTCGCGTTCATCGCCCGATTTCGCCTGCCAATCGCTGTTTTTAGCACACGGATAAACAAAATGATATTATTTCGAGCCGGCTTTAACGTGGTATCGGTCTTCGGCATTGCCGTTTTCGTTCGCCGCCAGAAACATCATTTTTTTCGTCGCCGCCAAATAATTATCGGTCGTTTCGATGTAACTTCCCAGATTCGTGCGGTAAAGTTTCGCCGTCATTTCCTGAATTAAATCGAGCGACGTGCCGATGCGCCAGAACATCAAATCGGCTTTGGAATCGAACCCAACCAGCGAATAACTGAACAGCAGCATATTTTCGCTGAAACTATCAAAGACCTGTTCAAATTCGGTTTTGAAAATTTGTTTGCTGTCCGCGCCCAACTTACGCCATTCGGGGCTGACGCGCAAAAACATAAAGTTGACGAATTGCTTTTCGATGACGGGAAATTGCTGAGTTTTTTTGTTGTCGGAAACCAATCGCAGACCGTTTGGTTCGGCAATCTCTTTTTCTGGATTTACTAACTGCATCAGGCTGTTTTGATATTACGAAAAGGCGATTTTAATTGATTTTCAGGGAAATTTTCAACGTGTTTATTGTGCCAACTTTTGCCGTCAATGTCCAAACCGTGAAGCAAAGTTTAAGTTGCGATGTTTTTAATTCAAATCATCTTTAGTTATCTAAACTCTCGTATCAGACGATTTACCGGCGAATGTCCGCTGCCCAAACGCGGCGCGGCGCGAATTGTTGCGGTTACGAATCGCTTGGCAATTTCGATGGCTTCCGGCAGAGTTTTCCCCAAAGCCAGATTTGCGACAATCGCCGCCGCCAGAGTGCAGCCCGTTCCGTGCGTCGCCGTCGTTTCGATAAATTCTGCTTCAAAAACCTGCATCGCATCGCCGACGAATAAATAATCAACCGCTCTCCGTTTGCCTTCCGCCGACTGCCTTCCGCCTTCCGCCTTCCGCCTTCCGCCTTCCGCCGACTGCCGACCGAAAAAATGCCCGCCTTTTATCAAGACATTTTTCGCGCCGAAACTCTGCATAATCCGTGCGGCGCGTTCGATGTCCGTTTCGTTTTCTATTTTCATTTGCGCGATTCTTTCGGCTTCGGGCAAGTTCGGCGTAACGATTTCCGCCAGCGGAAAAAGGTTTTTGATGAGCGAACGCAACGCTTCATCCGTTATCAAATCGTAACCCGAAGTCGAGCGCACCACCGGATCAACCACCAGATTTGGCAGATTATTTTCCTTGATAATTCGCGCCGTTTCTTCGATAACCGATTGCATCGGAAGCATTCCGGTTTTCAAAGCCGCGACTGTAAAATCCTGTAAAATCGGTTCGATTTGTCCGCGAACGGTTTCAGCGGTTTGGTGAACCGCGCCGAAAACGCCGGTCGTATTCTGAAAAGTCAGCGAAGTAATCGCGCACGTCGCAAAGCATCCGAACGCCGAAAAAGTTTCAATATCGGCGACGATGCCCGCGCCGCCCGACGGGTCGAGTCCGGCAATCGTCAGGCAAACCTTCGGAATTTTGGATTTCGGATTTCGGATTTCGGATTTTTCCATTAAACGTAAATTAAAGTGCGCGTCAACAGTTGAAAATACAGCAATTTATTTAAATTTCCCACTTTGCGTCCTTTGCGCCTTTGCGTGAAATTTTTCTCACGCAAAGGCGCAAAGGACGCAAAGGAAAACTCAATTCTTTTTGATAAATATCCGGCTGCCAATTCGCTGCAAAGTTTATTTGTAATTTTTCGCGGCAAAATTTTCATTTAATTTTTTCAAATTTCCCTCGTCATTCAAAAACCGAATCGCGGCGAAACCGCTCGCGCCCGTTTCTAAAACTTCCGCGAAATTCGTTTCGTCAATGCCGCCGAGAGCAATGACGGGAAACGGTTTCAGCCATTGGCAAACTTCTTTTAACTTTTCGATTCCCTGCGGTGCGCCTTTGTCCGGCGATTGATAAATCGGGCTGAAAGTAACAAAATTCGCGCCCTGCATTTTGGCGGCTTCGGCTTTTTCGAGCGTGTGCGCGGAAACCCCGACGATAAAATTTGCGGGAAAATGTTGTCTGATAATGGCGGCGGAAAGCGATGCGGCGGTCAAATGAACGCCGTCCGTATTTGCCGCCAGCGCGATGTCGGCGCGGTCGTTGACGAGAATTTTCGTGCCGGTGTTTTTGGTCAGTTTGCAGACTTCCACCGCGAGTTCAAAAACATAACGCGCCGGAAGCAGTTTTTCACGAATTTGAATCAGCGAAACTTTTGTCTCGACGGCAATTTTAACGAGATGAAGAATATCTTCTTTCTTTTCGGCGAAATTGGCGATGTTGGTCGTGCCGTCGGTTATTAAATAAATCGAAAGTTCGGCATCTAACGGAGAGATTTTCACTTTTGCCTTTTTACTTTTTACTTTTTACTTCCCGCCCTTCGAGCATTTCGACGCTTTGCCGGAAATGCGCCATTTCCCAAAACGCGAGCAGCAAATTCAACGCGCCCAAACCCGTAACCGCGCCGCGAATCCAGCCGGACGCGACGGTTTGCCGCAAAATCGGCACATTCGCTTTTTCCGAAACAAACGCCAGCAGATAATTATCGCCCCAATCGCCGATCACCCCGAAATTAACCCACGGCAAAAGCGTTAGATAAAGTCCCAGCAGCAGGCACAAAATAATAAAAAAAATGACGGTCAGTTTGGCAACCATAAATAAGCACCCAAGCAAAAGTAATGAAGCATTTTGCTTTCGTTCAGAGTCCACGCCCCGCGCGTGTCTTCCGCCAGCGAAGCGCGGCGGAGCAGACAAACTAAAGTTTGGACTCTGAACTTTTC
>JAJAYR010000412.1 GCA_026786155.1 Pyrinomonadaceae bacterium | reverse complement strand
GCCTCAACTGCGGGCGGCACCGCCGCGATAACTTTCGGCGGGCGAATTGGAAAGGCAGAGCCTTTCCGCACAGCAGGCGGCAGAGCCGCAAAACTTCACCCGCCGCGTAAGGTGAGGTTTTAATATAAATTTCCTTCGCGCTTGCGTCCCGTGTAATCAACATAGACGACTTTCAATTCGGTA
The DNA here is from genome assembly GCA_026786155.1 of Pyrinomonadaceae bacterium. Classification (GTDB taxonomy): domain Bacteria; phylum Acidobacteriota; class Blastocatellia; order Pyrinomonadales; family Pyrinomonadaceae. Next base: position 2,487 of record JAJAYR010000412.1, on the reverse strand, counting down.
TAAAAATCTAAAGAAGTCGAGCCTTGTTCGCGTGCGCCGATGCCGGTCATTTTTACGCCGCCGAACGGAATGTGCGCTTCGCCGCCGGTCGTCGGCGAGTTGATGTGCGTCATTCCGGTTTCGATTTCGCCGATGAAGCGGAAAATTAAATTCGGGTCGTTGGTGAAAATCGAAGAAGTCAAACCGTATGGCGAATCATTGGCGACTATCATCGCTTCATCAAAATCCTTGACGCGCAAGACCGACAAAACAGGTCCGAAAATTTCTTCCTGCGCGATTCGCATATCGGAAGTTACTTGGTCGAAAACCGTCGGCTCGATGAAATAGCCGTCTTCCAGATTCTCGCCCGCCGCCCGTTTGCCGCCGCAGAGCAGTTCCGCGCCGTCTTCGTGTCCGATGTCAATATATTTCAAAACCGTGTTGAACTGCTTTTCGTCAACAATCGGTCCCATTTCCGTCTGCGAATCCGCGCCGTCGCCGATTCTCATCGCTTGGGCTTTTTCGACGATTTTCCGCACGAATTCATCGGCGATTTTATCAATCACGACGGCGCGGGAAGTTGCCGTGCAGCGTTGTCCGGTCGAGCCGAACGCGCCGTTGGCGGTTGATTCGACGGCTAAATCCAAATCGCAATCGTCCATCACGACGACCGGATTTTTGCCGCCCATTTCGCATTGCACTTTCGCGCCGCGCCGCGCTGCTTGTTCGTATAATTTAATTCCGGTCGCGGTCGAACCTGTAAAAGAAATCGCTTTGACTGCCGCGTGATTGCAAATTTCGTCGCCGATTTCCGAGCCTTTTCCCAAAATCAAGTTCAAAACTCCTTTCGGAATTCCGGCTTCTTCAAACAATTCGCAGATTCTGACAGCCGTCGCGGGCGTGGCTTCCGCCGGTTTGAAAACGACCGTGTTTCCGGCAACCAGCGCGGGCGCGATTTTCCAGACGGGAATGGCGACGGGAAAATTCCACGGCGTAATGATAGCAACCACGCCGTGCGGTTCTTTGATAGTGTAGGCGAAATTGGCGGCGAGTTCCGATTGAATCGTTTCGCCGTTAAGTCGTCTGGCTTCGCCCGCGCAGAATTCGGCGACGTTGATTGAACGCTGTAATTCGCCGCGCGATTCGGCGAGCGTTTTGCCTTCTTCGCGGGTCAGGATTTGGGCTAATTCTTCTCGGTTGTCTTCCAGAAGCCGCGCAAATTTAGCGACGATTTTGCCGCGCGTCGGCGCGGGCGTGTTTTTCCAATTTTTGAAAGCGTCGTAAGCCGCTGCGACGGCTGTTCGGGCTTCTTCGCGGGTTGAAAGTTTGATAATGCCGATGATGTCATTGGTATTCGCCGGATTGACGTTCGGCGCGGTTTCGGCGGAATTTGATTCGCGCCATTCGCCGTTGATGAAATTGCGGTAGATAGTCATAATAAACGAACAAAATTTTTGAAATGTCTGGCGGAAATGAATTTAATTATATTGACAAATTAAGTTGTTGCCACTTTTGTTTTCCTTGGCGTTCTTTGCGCTTCGGCGTGAGAAAGATTTTCACGCCAAGGCGCAAAGAACGCCGAGAAGAAATGTTGATGATAATTTAACAAAGAGACAAGTGCGGTAAAATATACGAAATATGACGACAGAAAGCAATAAAAACTTGAGAGAACTGCTCGAATACCGCGCCCGAAATCAAAAAGACAAAGTATTTTTGTTTTCCGAAAGCGACGCGCGACGTTGGAGCTATGCGGAATTTGACAAAGCCGTCAACCGCGCCGCGAATCTGTTAAAAAATAATAATATCGGAAAGGGCGATGTCGTTAGTTTGCTGATGCCGAATTCGGCGGAATACGTCATCGCTTATTTCGCCTGCTGGAAAATCGGCGCGATTGCCAATCCGGTTAATTCGCTACTCAAAGCCGAAGAAATAGAATTCGTCGTCGGCAATTCCGAAGCGAAACTGCTGCTCGTCAACTCTGAATTTTTGCCAAAACTCGCGCCGTCAGAACCGCCTGCGGCAGCGGGCAGGTTTGCTGTCGCGTTCAATCCGCCCGCTATCGCAAGCGGTTCTGACAGCTTGCCGAAGATAATTATTTTCGATGATGAAACGAAGGCGACTGAAAATTTCAGCGAAGATTTAGCCGAAGTCGCCATCGAAACGCCGGACGAAGCGATTATTATTTACACTTCGGGAACGACCGGCAAACCGAAAGGCTGTCTTTTAACGCACGGCAATTTAATCGCCAACGCCCGGCAAATCAGCGAATGGATGAATTTTACGGAACGCGACCGATTGCTGACGATAATGCCGCTGTTCCATATGAACGCCGTCAGCGTAACGACTTTGACCGCGCTCTACGCATCGGCTTCGACCGTCGTCGCGCCGAAATTTTCGGCTTCGCGCTTTTGGGAGACGATTGAAAAATATAAAATAACGTCGTTCGGTTCGGTGGCGACGATGCTTTCGATGCTTTTGCAGAGAAGTGGAGAGTCGAGAGTGAAGATT
>JAJAYR010000411.1 GCA_026786155.1 Pyrinomonadaceae bacterium | reverse complement strand
TGTGCGCGTCGGGCGGGCGTTTGGCAATTTCCGATTCGGTTTTGTCGTCATCTTGTTTGAGCCGAAAATTATCTTTCAGCCAGCGGTAAAGTCCGCCGCCGTCCGACAATGCGCCGCCGATGATAATTCTTTGGCGGTCAATTCGGTAACACCATAAACCGTGCGGAATTTTGGCGGGTGCATCGCCGGAAAAAGCGACGCGCATCGCGCCCGAAGTGCCAATCATCAGCGCGGCTTTCGATTTTTCGGCGCAGCCCGCGCCGATATTGTTCGCCGCGCCGTCGCCGATTGCCAAAAACCATTCGGCGTTTTTCAGGCGTTCCCAACGCTTTTGATATTTCGCATTTAAACGGAAAGTCTGCGAATCTTTTTCAATAATTTGCGGAAGATTTGCCGGTTTGATTTTCAAAAATTTAATCAGTTCCGCGTCCCAATCGTTCAGCCGCAAATTGAAAATTCCGGTTGCCGAAGCCATCGAAACGCTCGTTTTTGCTGCGTCGAAAAATTTTAACGCGGCGTAATCGCTGAACGAAAACCATTTATCGGTGCGCTCGAAAACTTTCGGGTAATCTTTTTTGAGCCACAAAAGTTTCGCTGTCCAAAAACTCGAATGAAACCTCGCGCCCGTTCGACTGTGAACCGCCGCTTCGTCAAACTTTTTCCGCCAATCGGCGACATATTTCGCGCTTCTCGTATCAGCCCAGCCGAAAACCTTCGTCGTCGGTTTGCCGCGTTTATCAACGCCGACCAGACTGTGCCAGAACGACGAAGCCGCGACGTGCGAAATTTCGCCTTTCAACTTTACAGATTTTGCCAAAACATCGTCAACGGCTTTTTCAATCTGCGCGAATGCTTCCGCCGCGTCAATCTCCGCGCCGCCGTCGTCGGTCGCCGTCAGCGTGCGCTCGTTTTTGACCATCGTTTCCGGCAAAACATTGCCCCGCCAATCATAAAGCGCGGCGCGAACGCTCGAAGTTCCGATGTCTAAAGCCAAAATTAAAGATTTCATTTTCCCGTCAATTCCAGCAGCCAAAAATCAGGCGAAAATTTGAATCGTTTTCGCCTTTCGTCTAATGCTTTTCGCTTTTCCCGCCGCCGAAAGTTTTCTTTATCCACCAGCGCAAGCCGACCAATAGAAATCGCCGGTCTCTGAGAAATTCGGGTGGTTTGCCTTCAAAATAATGTCCGATAAACTGCAAAATCCAGCCGATAACGAACAGCGCGAGCGGGATTTTCCAAAAACCCGCGACAAAAAGACTCGTCGGAATCAGCAGCAAAGACAGCGCAATCATCGGAATTCCGATGGTGTGCGTCAGTTTATTAATCGGATTCTGATGCGATTCCGAATACTCGTCAATCCACTCGTCCCAAGATTTTCCGCCCATCATAATTTTTTATTCTCCTTTTGATTTTTCCGCTGATTCTACTACCGATTTTGATTTTTTACAAAGATTTTCACGCGCAAACCGCCTTCCAATTCCTTTATTTCCGCCCGCTCAAACTCGTCTAAAAAGTCCTTCGGCATAAATGCGTCCGCGTCTTCGACGGTTTCGGGAATTTCCGTAACGATCCATTTTTCAATCGCGCCAGAAAATTCGGCGTAAGTTTTCGCGCCGCCGATGATGAACGTATCGCCTTTCAAATAATTTGACAGAGCGAGAACTTCCGCGACGCTTCGCAAAAGCAAAACATTCGGCTGATTTTCGAGTGAATTCGAGCGCGAAAGCACGACGTTCAGACGCTTCGGCAGCGGCTTGCCAATTGAAAGCCAGGTATTAAATCCCATCACAATCGCGCTGTTTAAAGTCGTTTCCTTAAAAAATTTCAAATCCGCTGCGTAATGCCACGGCAGTTTCCCGTTTTTGCCGACGGCGAAATTGTTTGCGACGGCGACGATGCCGATGATTGCCATTTTTAATAACGGATAATGGATAAAGGATAATGAATAATCAAAAAATTTCACATTTTCAGTTATCCATTATCCGTTATCCATTATTTTCGCTCCTTTATAAACTGAGATTTCCGAACCTTTCGCCATAAAAATCGAGTATGGCTTTGCGCCGTTCAAAAAAGCAAATTCTGCGCCGTACAGTTTGCCAAAATCCGCTTTGATTTCGTATTTATCAACCGCAAAAAGCTCCCATTTCGGATGCTCGACTTTGTATTCGTCGGTTCGATTTGCGCCGCGTTTCGTGTAGCCCCAATAATGTTCGATGACAAATTCGCCGTGTGAATTTTCCGCCGGAACGCCCTTATTTAAGCCGATTTCAACTTTTACGCTGTTTTCAAACGCGCCTTTTCGCCAGCCGTAACTCAAAGTTTTTCCCGTTTTCGAGTGATTCATTTGCCACGCTTCATAAGGTTCGCCGTAGAAAGTTCGGGCGACGAAGGCGATGGCAAAACGCGGCACGATTTCCTTGACGAAAACCACTCCGCGCTTGGTTTCGGCTGCTGTTTCTCTTTTGACGTAAAACCGCAAATTTACTTCTTCAAAATTGATGTGAAACGGCACGGGAATTTTTAAAACGCGCGTGTCGAGAAACATAAAAGCGACGAGGCTGACGAAACATTTTCCTTCGTGAAAATCGAGTTCCACGCCGTCCGGCACACGCTTCGCCAAAATTTCCGGCGGAACTTCGTAATTCGCCATCACCAAATCGTGCCATTTCGCGGTCAAAAATTTTCGCATAAATTATAAAATCAGGCGCTTATCACCAGCGCGGCGCGTGATTCGTTCGCGGTCAAAATACTCGAGCAGCGGAATCGCGTATTTTCGGGAAATTCCGGCGAGGTCTTTAAATGTCGGAACGTCAATCAATTTATCCACCGACTTTTCGGCAAACGCTTTTAATTTGCCGATTAATTCGTCAATTTCGTTTCGCGCAAAATAGAATTCGTCGGTGATTTTGACGAGTTCGCCGGAATTTAAGAGTAATTGAAAAATTTTTCGCGCGTGTTCGCGGTTTAGTTTCGTGCCTTTGACTGCTTCGAGCAGAGCGTCTTCGAGTTTCGGAACTTCGAGTTTTGCCGTTCGATAAATTTTCTCCAATCTTTCGCGCAGAATTTTTTCTTCGCTCGATAATTCGAGATTATGCGAAGCGGCGCGAACGATGTCTTTTTCCGCCGCGATTTTGCCGTCTTGCTGCAAACTTTCCAACACCGTTTTGAAGATTTCCGGCGGCAAACGGGCGTAAATTTTCTCGCGCAGAGTTTCGCGCAAAATCCCTTTCGCCAGCGATTCCCGTTTATGGAAACTTTCGATTTCCGCCAGCGTCCGCGTTTTCAAATTTTCAAACGGCGTTCGCGCAATCAAGATTTTTTCGGCTTCGACGACGGCTTTCTTGGCGAGATTTTCGACAATCGCTTTTTTCAAAATCTCTTCGCGCCAGCCCGTTTTCGCCCGTAAATCCTTAAAACTCAAACCGTGTTCGTCCGCCGTTTCGAGATAAAGTTTGGCGGTTTTAGCTTTGTCATTCTGCGCTTCGGCGACATTCAAATTTTGCAGATATTTTATGATGCTTTCCGCATCTTTGCGGCGATGTTTCGGCGCGGCGTTATCTAAAACTTTCCCGCCCGCAATCGTGATTTGCGGCGAGTATGAACGAATGATAAATCGCTCATTCGGAACGCAGACAATCGGGATTTCCAGCCGCAACTGCGCGAAATCTTGTTTGCCGCGTTCGATTTCGCCCGCTTCATTCAAAACCTGAACTCTGGCAAGTGCTTCAATCGTGCCGATGTGGACGCGCACTCTTTGACGCGATTTCAAACTTTTTTTCGCGTCTTTCAGCACTTCGATTTCCGCGTCGAAAATCTGCGTCGGGCGCAGTACGCCGCTTTCCGCCAAAACCATTCCGCGCACGATTTCCGCGTGTTCGATGCCGCCGAGATTAACCGCCGTGCGCTGTCCGGCGTGTGCCGATTTGACCGCTTTGCCGTGCGTTTGCAGCCCGCGCACACGGACTTTTTTAGCCGCCGGAAGCAGTTCCATTTCCTGCGTTTCCGCAATCGCGCCCGCCGCCAGAGTTCCCGTAACGACCGCGCCGAAACCTTTGACGGAAAACGCCCGGTCAATCGGCAGCCGCGCCGTCGTTTCGTTTTTTCGCGCGGGAATTTGGGCGGCGACGGGTTTTAGTTGACGTTTTAATTGTTCGATTCCTGCGCCCGTTTTCGCCGAGACGGAAACGACCGGCGCGTTTTCGAGAAACGAATTTTCAACCAGTTCAGCGATTTCCAGATTGACCAATTCGAGCAGTTCTTCGTCAACCAAATCGCTTTTCGTCAGCACAATCAAACCGCTTTTTATCGCCAGCAGACGACAGATTTCAAAATGCTCGCGCGTTTGCGGCATCACGCCCGCGTCCGCCGCGACGACGAGCAAAACCATATCAATCCCGCTCGCGCCCGCCAGCATATTTTTGACGAATCGCTCGTGTCCCGGAACATCAACGAATCCGATTTGCAAATCATCTAATCTAAGTTCGGCAAACCCGATGTCAATCGTAATGCCGCGCTGTTTTTCTTCCGGCAAACGGTCGGCGTCAACGCCCGTCAAAGCCTTGACGAGCGCGGTTTTTCCGTGGTCAATATGTCCGGCAGTGCCGATTATTAAGTCCAAAATTCAAGGTTCAAGGTTTCAGGTTTCAGGTTCAGGGTTTCGGGTTCAAAGTCAGGTAAATCTCTGTTCAAGTTTAACGGCAGATCCGATTCAAAAGTGCCTCGCTCGGAAATTCTGCGCGTCGTCGCATCAACCCGGCTCGCCTCAAAAAAATCGCCGTTGTAGCCGCTGCAGCTTCCCGACGGCGGATACCAGCGAATCTGCCGCGCGACGCGCAGCAATTGATTTTTGTCCGAAGTATATTGCTGGAGCAGACTACTTCCGCCGCGCGTCCGGTAAATCGCCACCACATCGTTCGGCAGCATTTGTTCGCCGACGAATTTTTTCAAGGCATCCTTGGTCGCGTTCATTCCGATGAACGAAGCCGTGCAGTTGGCGTCGTCAACGATAAATGTAATCAAGCGTCCGGCGTTTTCGGGACGAATGCGAACGGGCGGCGGCAAAATCACGTTTTTGCCGTTTTTAACAATCGTTACCGGCGAAGACTGCGCGGGCGATTCGGTATTGACGTATGAAAAATTCGTGATGCTTTGCGGCTTGCCGTCCTGCAGAATTTCAAAATCCTCAACGCTCAAATCTTTTACCTGATTGCCGTTCTTACCGGTAACGACCGCGTCGAACTGCACCAACTTGGTGGTGATTTTCACCACGTCGTCATCCGTCGTTGGCGGAGTCGGTTCAGCTTTTTGAGCGTAAAGCTGGACGGAAAAGCATAGAAAAAAACCGAGGCTGATAGTGAAAGAAAATTTTTTCATTTTTTTATTTTTGAATTTTATGATTTATCGGATTCAGTAGTTGATAGCCATCAACAGACATTTGTCTTTCGATGTTTCGATTTTACTACATTCAATCTTCAATTGGTTGAAGGGTAAGCGCAATTCAAAAACGATTCGGAATAGATGATAGATGACAGATGAGAGATAATAGATGAGAGATAAAACAAATCCGAATCTATCAGTTATCATCTTTCATCTCTCATCTATTCCGAATGGTTAAATATTGATTAAACAAATACTTAATTACGCTCAGGCTTCAATTAGTTGACCAATTCAAAATCAATCGTCTGCGTTTGCGGCTCTTTAATCGCGTCGCCGCCGACGGCGATTTGCAGCACGTATTTTCCCGCCGTCATTTCCGTTCCGAGCAGAAACGCGCCGCCTCTGTTGACGCGCTGCATTTTGCCGGTCGGCGCGAGCGGAACATCTTCCGGCGCACCTTTGAAAAGTTCCCTGCCGTCTTTGAAAACCGTAAATTGCGCCTGCGATTTCGAGCGCATTGACGGCGCGGCATAGACCGCGTAATTAAAGGATAAAATCGTTCCTTTTTTGAACTTTCGCTGTGCCGTGTCCGCCTGCATTCTGTTTGCCGTATCGGTCGGAGGCTTGCCGCTTTGCAGGTTTTTCCACTCTTCGGGCGTGTAATTCTGCATCACTATTCCCGACAAATTCAAATCTCTTTTATCGAAATTCGGCAGGTTAATCGTCTGCGAAGCCGTGCCGATTTTGTTCGAGTTGACATCGCGGACGGCGATTTTTATCTGCTGTGAATTTTGCGGTTTGGCGGCGAAAGCCAGATTCAGCGCGATGCCGTCGGCGACGAGTTTTTCGTAACCCTTCGCCGGAACTTTGATGTCGAATCGTTTTGCGACCTGCGAAACCGGAATGCCGTTTTCGTTGAACGAAACCGCGACAATATCGAGATTGGCGGTTTTATTGCCGTCGGCGGTGTCGGTGAACTGCAAGTTTTTCGGGGCAATGCCGACGAAGGCGCGAATCGTCGCCGTCTGTTCGTCCGCCGCGAAAATCGCCGCCATCTGCAAATTTATTTCGTCATATTTATACGGCGAAAACAATTTTTGCAGAAACGCATTTTCCGGTGAAGCGGTAATTTTTTCTTCCGCCGTTTCCGCGACGTTGAAAAATCCGCTGCGGAAAGTTACGTTGACGTTCGGGCGTTTGACCTTGACGTTTAACTTATTGAATCGCCGTTTGTCGGCATTGAAGGTGTCTGCGTCCGGCTGATAAGCAACGATGTAATAACCGTTTTGCGAATCTAAAGTGTCCTTTAAACTTTTGCCCAAATCGTTAGTATTGAGAAACGCCTTGCCGCTGGTTTCTTCGGCTAAAAACTTCAAGCCTTGCTGTGAGGATTTAAATGCGTTGTTTCGCGCCGTTAAATCATCGTCGTTTCTGCCGCCGCTTTCGCGGTCACTCATTCCGCCGCGCAGGTTGTCGGAGGCGGAAAAATTTATCGGCGCAGTTCCGCGCGGGTCGAGCGCATAGACCGAAATCGTCGCACGGTTGGCAATTTCGGTAATGCCGCGCAATTTATCCTGGAGTTCGCGGCTGTCGGTAAAAATTGAAGCCGTGCCGCCGAGACTGTTGATACTTCCCGCGATTCCCGCGCCGCCGCCGACGTTTCCCGCGATTCCGGCGGTAAAAAGCGAATAGACACCTTCGGCGACATACAAAACCGATTTGCGTCCCGGCAAACGGCTCATCGCGCTGATCGTCGAGTTCAAAACGCCGAGTGCGCCGCGCGTTACGACGATGTTTTTATTGATATTGGAAAGAAATTCGATGCTGCCTCTTTGTTCGGAAATAGCTTTCGATTTCCCCGCCAGTTCACCGCCGCTGTTCGCCTGAATCTGTTCGGCGAAACTGATGCTAATCGGCTCGAACGGACTCAGACCGCTGCTCGTTAAAGGTTGAAACTTTAAATTATCCACAATCGCCGCGAGTTTTTTCTTGTCGGTCGTAAATTGCTGCAAAATGCCGACGCTGCCGCTCGTTTTGATAATGGCGACCAAATCGTTCGGCTGAACTTGTTCGCTGATGAATTTGATTAGCTCCTTTTTCACCAGATTGATGCTTTGCGCTGACAAACCGGCATCGTCAACGACGATGCCGACGGTTCGGCGGACTTCGCCGACCGTCGGCATAGGTTGATTGGAAATGCCCGCGACGTTTAGATTTTCGTCGGTCAGCGAAAATTTGTGACCGGAGAAATACGACAAATTCGTTACCGTTTGCCGTTCGCCATTTTCCGAAATTTCAAAATCTTCCGGTTTCAAATCGGTTACGAGTTTGCCGCTTTTGTCGGTAACGACGACATCGAGTTGAATCAAAGCGGTCGAAATTTTGACGACATCGTTGTCTTCTTCAACCGGCGGAGTCGCCGAAGTTTGCGGAGTTGCCGCAGGTTTTTCCTGGGCAAAAATCAAAGCCGACGAACTCAAGAGTAAAAAGGACGCTAATAATAAACTGAATATTTTTTTCATATAAAACCTCTAAAAAAATTTACAAAGGAACGGAAATTTGAAGGATTGCTACTATAATTTTACAGGCAAATCCGAAAATTTACCGACAATGAAGAAATTTGTAAAATTTACGATGATAAAACTTCCGGTTGAGAAACTTTTTTTTTTGCTGAAAATTAGCGACCGCAAAATGTTTTCATTCGTGTGGCAGTCTTCGTTTATCAGAATATCGAACAATTTTTGATTCGGCAAAAGCGGTGAAGAATCATTTTACTTTCGGTTAAACTCGATTTTTATGTTTCGTAAAATGCTCGATGCAATGTTCGCCGTCGCTTATCCGCAAGCGTGTCAGAGTTGCGGCAACAGTGTCGAGCGTCTCGCCGACGGCGTGGCTTGCGGCGACTGCTGGCGGGCGACGAAAATCTTTTCCGGCACGGAAGCATTATGCGCCAAATGCGGCGCGTTTCTGCAAACCGAACCTTCAAATTACCCAACTTTCTGCCATCGCTGCGACGAACATTTCTACGACGCGGCGAGCGCGGTCGGCGAATACGGACACGCGCTGACCGTTTCGATTCTGCATCTTAAACGCGAACCTTTCGTCGCCGCGCGTCTGAAAAAACTTTTTGTTTCGCGTTTTCAAACGTCCGTTTTTCAAGCTGTCGAAATGATTGTTCCCGTTCCGCTTTCCAAAAAGCGCAAATTAGAGCGCGGATTTAATCAAGCCGCCGTTTTGTCGAAAATTCTCGCCGACCGGACAAAAATAAATCTCGACGGGCAAAGTCTCGTGCGCCGACTCGATACGCCGATGCACCGCGTCGGAATGGACGGCAAAGCGCGGGCGATGAGCGTTAAAAATGCGTTTGAAGTCAAACGCCCGAAACTCATCGCGGGCAAAACGATTTTGCTGGTTGACGACGTTTTCACTTCCGGCGCGACCGCTTCCGGCTGCGCCGAAATTCTCAAGCAAAACGGCGCGGAAAAAGTTTATGTTCTGACGCTGGCGAAAACTTTATAAATCAATGACCGGCGTTTTTTATTTGATAATCGGTCGGTTGTGCCGAAATACAGTTGATTTTTCCGCTGAACCGCTGTATATTTCATCTCACTTTCTGATTTATTAGTCGGTGATTTTTCCATAAAATTTTCCGTTTTCCTAAATACTAAATTAATTTCTAAGGAGCTAACCGACAAATGAGTAAATTTCGTCTATTCGCGGCTGTGTCAAGCATTTTCGCCGTCGCTTTGGTCATTTTTGGAGTCAACTACGTTTCCAGTGCCGAATCTTTCGAGTCAACGGAAATTGTTGAACAGGAAATTTCGGACCGAGGAATCGAGCAGATTACCGTCAGAGGCGGGCGGCTGTGCGCCACCGACCACGACCCGCAAAGAATCGCGCTGGCGGAGATGGATTTCGCCGAACGTCTGCAAAGACAAAAAGATAGTCCGCGGGCAAACATCGCGGGCGGCGTGATAAACGTCTATTTTCACGTTATCAACAACGGTTCGGGCGTTTCCAACGGCAATATCACGACGCAGATGATTAACGACCAGATGAGCGTTTTGAATTCGGCTTACGCCAGTTGGGGCTGGTCGTTTAATCTCGTTTTTACCAGCCGCACGACTAACGCGACCTGGTATAACGGCTGTTACGGTTCGAGCGAATCGGCGATGAAGAACGCTTTGCGGCAAGGCACGGCGGACGATCTGAACATTTACACCTGCAATCCGAGCGGCGGAATTCTGGGTTACGCGACCTTCCCTTCGTCTTATTCGAGTTCACCGAAACTCGACGGCGTGGTAATGCTTTACTCGTCGCTGCCGGGCGGAACTGCCGTGCCGTATAATCTGGGCGACACGGGAACGCACGAAGTCGGACATTGGATGGGTTTATACCATACATTTCAAGGCGGCTGCTCGACCAACGGCGATTTTGTTTCCGACACGCCCGCCGAGCGTTCGCCCGCTTACGGTTGTCCGACCGGACGCAACTCCTGCACCGGCAGCCGTTATCCCGGCAACGACCCGATTACTAACTTTATGGACTACACGGACGATTCGTGTATGTTCCGATTCAGCGCGGGACAAGACACGCGAATGGACTCGCAATTTACGACTTATCGCTACAACCGATAAATTAAATTTTAAGATTTGATTTTGACGCGGAGAGTTTTTAACAAAAAACTCTTCGCATTTTTTTTGAGCCGATAAAAATCGCCTTGATTTTTAGCTGACAGTTCCGGCGAAACGGTGAAAGTTTTTATTTCTCCCTGTGGTAAAATAGCCGTATGCTGCTTGAAACGATTTCCGCCCAAAACTTTCGCAACCTGCGCGGCGAAATTGCTTGCGGCAGAAATTTAAACATCATTTTCGGCGAAAACGGGCAGGGCAAAACCAACTGGCTCGAAGCGATTTACCTACTGGCGACGACCAAATCTTTCAAAACCGCGCGGCTTCAGGAAGTGATAAAATTCGATGAAGATTTAGCAATCGTGCGCGGAAAAGTCGAGCGCAGCGCGGAAATCAGCCGCGTTCTGCAAGTCGCCGTGCAGGGCAGCACAAAAACTTTATCGGTCAATAATAAAAAAGAAACCGTCCAGAGATTTTTGGGCGAACTGCACGCCGTCATTTTCAATTCGGACGAACTCGAAATAGTGCGCGGCACACCGGAAGCTCGCCGCAAATTTCTCGACGGCGGCATCGTTTCGATTTATCCGCCGTTCATTCAAACTTTAGCCGATTATAACCGCGTGATTCGGCAAAAAAATTCGCTGCTGCAATCGGCGCAGGATA
>JAJAYR010000410.1 GCA_026786155.1 Pyrinomonadaceae bacterium | reverse complement strand
TTCGGGTTTCTTCGTAACGCTTCTAAAAAATAGAGTTCCGCAGGTTTTCCAAAGTGAAGAGTTTGTTTAATTTGCTTCACTTGGCGTTCTTTGCGCCTTTGCGTGAGACAACTTTGATCACGCAAAGGCGCAAAGAACGCCAAGTGAAGCAAATTAAACAAACTCTTCACTTTGGAAAACCTGCGGAACTCTATTTTTTAGAAGCGTTACGAAGAAACCCGAAATCAATTTGCAAGATATATTACCGGCGAACATTCCAAAAGGGTTCGTAAAATAAATCTTTCTTTATTCCGCGAACTCTTTTAAACTTATTTTGGAAAGTTCGTCAATTTCGGGAGTTACTGACAATGTTTAAATTTCGTCTGATTTCGCTGTCGCTGGTAATGGTTTGCGCTTTCGTCTCTGTTTTCCCACAGACCGCCGATAAAAATGAGGAGAAACAGAAACAGCAAAATGCGCTGCTCGAACAAATCATTAAAGACGCGAACGGTTTGCGGCTGCCGGAAAATCGCGCTCTGGTGTTGGCGAAACTCGGCGATGGTTTTTGGGCGAAGGACGAAAAACGCGCCCGCCAATTTTTTCAAACTGCCGTTAATGAATTAGTAGCGGCGCAAACCGAAGCGGAAGCCGAGAAAAAACAAGCGGGCAATCTTTACGGTTTGATTTACGGCACGTCGCCGCGTCAGGAAATTTTGATGATGATTGCCGGGCGCGATGCCGAATTTGCGCTCGACGCTTTTTACAAATCGCGTCCGGCGAAAATCGCGCAGGCTTTAGCGGCGGCAAACGGCGCGGAAAAGAAGGATTCGGAAGCCCGCCAATACGCGCAGAACGAAGCCATCTTCGAGCAGGGTTTAATCAACAAGTTCAGCGAACAAAACCCGCAGCGGGCGTTGAAACTTTTCCGCGAAAGTCTCGCCAAAGGCGTTACCTACGAAGCGATTAATTTAATCGAAAAACTCAAAACGAAGGATTTGGAACTCGCCAATCAGATTGCCGCCGAAGTCGCCGATAAATTGGCGGCGACCGATTTTGAAAAAGACGCGCAGGCGGCGAGTCTGACCGTTTCGTTCGTCGGCGAATACGGCAAAAAGCCCGACCCGAACCAGAAAATGATTAAAATTGACGACAAAGTTCTGCGCGATTTGACGGCGAAAGTCGTTAAAAATATTCTCAAATCCGACGAAGGCGGCTACGAAATCGAATATATTTTGCCGATAGTGGAAAAATTCGCGCCCGAAAGTCTCGCTGCTCTCAAACAGAAAAAAGCCAAATTCGATAAGGAAAACAAACGCGAAGACTATGACGCTTTTAATAAATTGATCGAAGGCAATCCGTCGCCGGAAAAACTTTTGAGCGAAGCCGACAAATATCCCGACGACCTGAAAAACCAAATTTACTACGCGGCGGCGGAAAAAACCGCGCAGAGCGGCAACGTCGAAGGGGCGAAAAAAATCATCTCGGCGCGGCTGCCCGAAAACGAGCGGGAAAATTATCTGACGCAAATCAATTACAACTTGATTTCGCAGGCGATGACCGCCGAGAAATACGACGAAGCGGCACTTTTGATAAATCAGATTCCGGCGGAAAATTCGCGTTTTTATTATCTTATGCAGTTGGCGACGACCGTTTATCAGAAAAAACCGGCGGAAAATAAACGGCAGGCATTGAACTTCATCGAACAAGCCCGCGCCCTGATTCCGCAACCAGCGGAAACGCTCGAAGACATCTCGTTGCTGATGCAGATTGCGGCAACACTCGCCGACATCGAGCCGGAACAGTCGTTTCAGATTCTCGAAAGTTTAACTTTTCAGATGAACGAATTTCTCGAAGCGGCGGCGATTGTCGGCAAATATCGCAGCGAAGGCACTGTGCGAAAAGGCGAGATGATTGTTAATTCCTACGGCTCGGTCAACGGGCTGAACAATATGGCGCAGATTTTGGCGACTTTGAAGAAAAAGGATTTCGGGCGCACGACCGTTTTCGTCAACGGTTTTCAACGCTTGGAAGTTCGCGTCAGTCTGGAAATGCAGTTGATTGAAAATCCCGCGCCGACGCTTGACGCACCTGCTTCGGGCGGCAGCGGCAGCGGCGTATCGGTTGGCAAATCGGGTAATTGATTTTCTTTAAATGCAGAAACCCGCCCGAAGTAAGGGTGTGTTCACATTCTTACTTCGTGCGGGTTTCTGCATTCGCAAATTTTATTTCGTCCAGTCTTCGACGGAAAGATTCGGAATTTGCAGAAAATCCGACAAATTTCTCGAAACCAGAATCGCGTTTTGAGAAACGGCAATCGCCGCAATTTTCAAATCCATCGTGCCGACGCGAATTTTTTGCGACTTAAATTCCCGAAACACGGCGACGGCTTTTTCGTCAAAATCTAAAATCAGAGCGTTTCGATAGTTATTCAAAAAAGCGTGAAGTCTTTCATAAGCGTAGATTTCCTGTTCGAGCGTTTTGCTTTTCGCCACAAAAGACAGCCAGCCGCGCATCTGCTCCTCAAAAGAAATAATCGTCGTGCATATTTCGTCAGAGGAAAACTTACCAAGATTTTCTTGCAGCCGAGAACCCGCGAGAATGTTCTCGCGCTGCAATAAACTCATACAATCGGTGTCGAGAATTATCATTTAATCTTTATCGTAATCTTCTCTTTGCGACAAACGATATTCACGACCAAGCCGCATTGCTTCTTCGTGTGCCGGGTCATTGGCAAAAGTCCCGATGATTTGTTTCCACCAGGGTTCTTCTTTTTTCTCTATCTTTTCAAACTTAGATTTGAGAGTATTCAATTCTTTTTCTAAAGCCGAAATTCTAGTTTCTATTTCTACGTTTGACATAATTTTCACCTCTTCACGCGGATTATACAACTTTTCCGTTATTTTAGTAACGCCTTTAAAGCCTGTCCCGTATAAGATTTTTTCACTTTGACGACTTCTTCGGGCGTTCCCGTGGCGACGATTTTGCCGCCGCCGCTGCCGCCTTCGGGTCCTAAATCAATGATGTAATCGGCAGATTTTATCACGTCCAAATTGTGTTCGATGACGATGACCGTGTTGCCCGTGTCAACCAATCTTTGCAGCACGTCCAATAATTTATGAACGTCGGCGAAATGCAAGCCGGTCGTCGGTTCGTCCAAAATGTAAATCGTTTTGCCGGTCGCGCGTTTCGATAATTCTTTGGCGAGTTTAATGCGCTGCGCTTCGCCGCCCGAAAGCGTCGTCGAAGATTGTCCGATTTTGATGTAACCGAGACCGACATCGAGCAGCGTTTGCAATTTGATTTTGATGTTCGGCACGTTTTCCAAAACCGGCAATGCGTCTTCAATCGTCGTATCTAAAAGGTCGGCGATTGATAAACCTTTGAATTTAACCGACAAAGTTTCGCGGTTGTAACGTCCGCCGCGACAGACATCACATAAAACATAAACATCGGGCAGAAAATTCATTTCAATCGTTTTCACGCCCGCGCCTTCACACGCTTCACAGCGTCCGCCTTTGACATTAAAGGAAAATCGTCCGGTTTTGTAACCGCGTTCGCGCGATTCGGGCAGCATCGCGTAGAGTTCCCGAATCGGCGTGAAAAGTCCCGTGTAAGTCGCCGGATTCGAGCGCGGCGTTCTGCCGATGGGCGATTGGTCAATCTCGATGATTTTATCAACCAACTCCAAACCTTTTATCGAATCGTGTTCGAGCGGCTCGATTGCCGATTTATAAACGTATCTATAAAGCGCGGGATATAAAATATCTTCGACCAGCGTTGATTTGCCCGAACCGGAAACGCCGGTTACGACCGTCAAAATGCCGAGCGGAAACTCGACATCAATGTTTTTCAGATTATGCGCCCGCGCTCCTTTGACGACGATTCGCTGACCGTTCGGAAGCCGCCGAAATTCGGGAACTTCGATGCTCAACTTGCCCGACATATATTGTCCGGTGAGCGAATTTTTATTTTTCTTGATTTCCGAAGGCGTTCCCGTCGCCACGATTTCGCCGCCGTGCGTTCCCGCCAGCGGTCCCAAATCAACGACGTAATCGGCTTTGGCAATCGTTTCCTCATCGTGTTCGACGACTAAAACCGTGTTGCCCAAATCGCGTAATTCCTGCAAAGTTTCGAGCAGTTTTTGATTGTCGCGCGGATGCAGACCGATTGAGGGTTCGTCCAAAACGTATAACACGCCGCGCAGTTGCGAACCGATTTGCGTCGCCAGACGGATGCGCTGACCTTCGCCGCCCGAAAGCGTCGCGCTGCCTCTGTCCAAAGTCAAATAACCTAAACCGACGGCGTTCAGAAATTGCAGACGCTCGCGGATTTCTTTCAAAACGAGTCCGGCGATTTTCTCTTCACGCTCGTTCAGTTTAATTTCATCGAATTTTCCGCCCGCGTTCTCAATCGGCAGTTCGGTATAATCGGCGATTCCCATTCCGCCGACTTTGACCGCCAGCGATTCGGGCTGCAAACGCTTGCCGCCGCACGCCGGACACGGCACGGGCGAAACGAGTTCTTCCAACGCTTCCCGAACTTTTTCCGACGGCGGATTTTCCAACCGCTCGCGCATCGCTCTGATTGCGCCCTTCCAATCCGATTCGTATTTATAGCCGCCTTGATTGAAAGTCAAACGCTTTTTCGTCCCGTTCCAAAACGCCTCGCGGATTTCGGCGGGCAACTCGGCGAATTCGATTTGCAGGAAGTTTTTAGTTTTTGGTTTTTGGTCTTTGGCTTTTTGGTCGGCTTCCGGCGACAATTCTTTTGCCTTCTTTTTCTGCTGACTGCCGACTGCCAACTGCTGACTGTCTTCAGCGTATCGCTCAATAATCGCCGTCAAAGCCGCGTTTAAAAACTTGCCGCCGGATTTATCGGTTTCGTTCAAGAATTTAATTTTGCCGACGATTTGCGTCGGGTCGGGCAGAATTCGGTTCTGGTCAATTTCCATCACCGTTCCCAAACCCTGACATTTTTTACACGCGCCGTAAGCCGAATTGAACGAAAACGAGCGCGGCTCAAGCGTAGCAATGTTGATGCCGCAATTAACGCACGCCATTTTCTCGGAATACATTTTTTCTTCGCCGTCAATAATCGAAACAATGACCGCGCCGCCGGTTAATTTGAGCGCGGTTTTGACCGATTCGCTCAAGCGTTCCTTCACGCCGTCTTTGATTAGCAATCTATCAACGACAACTTCAATCGTGTGATTTTTGCGTTTGTCGAGTTTGATGTCTTCGTCCAGAGCGCGAAGCTGATTATCAATTCGCGCTCGAATAAAGCCGTCTTTGTTGAGTTTTTCGAGTTCCTTTTTAAATTCGCCCTTGCGCCCGCGAACGAGCGGCGCGAGAATCATCACGCGTTCGCCTTCGGGCAAAACCAAAATGTTCGCCACGATTTGCTCCGGCGACTGCCGCGTTATCGGCGCGTCGCACTGCTGACAATGCGGCTGCCCGATTGACGAAAACAAAAGGCGCAGATAATCATAAATTTCCGTAACCGTCCCGACCGTCGAACGCGGCGAACGCGAAACGGTCTTTTGTTCAATCGAAATCGCTGGCGAAAGTCCTTCGACCGAATCAACATCCGGCT
>JAJAYR010000409.1 GCA_026786155.1 Pyrinomonadaceae bacterium | reverse complement strand
TTGACAGGTCGCTACCGCTCCCCATTCTGACAAAACCGCACTTACGCCAGAGGTCTAGAAGAAATTGACAGGGATTAAAGGGATGGACAGGGATAAAAATAAAATAAAATCTTTAAACATCTCTGTTTATCCTCTTTATCCCTGTCAATTTCTTCCGCCTTTTTGTCGTTCGATGATTTGCAATTCTTCAATCAACCGATTTCCTCGCCGCGTTTCTTCAATAATCTACGCCACAGTTCGCGGTAAGAAGTGAAACGCGAAACTATCATATTGAATTGGTAACGCTGCGCGTAGGACAAATTTCGTGTGTCGGCAAGCCGTTTGAGATTGGCATCGAGCCGCGCTTTCGCTTCGAGCGGCGGACGTTTCGCGCCGTTGTTGAAATAAATATCAAAATCAATTTTCAGTTTGCGAATATCGTCTTCGAGCCGCCCGATTTGCTGGTCGAGATTTGCCGCTTCTTCTTGTTTGTCGTACGTTTGCCGGTTAAAGGTGTTTCCTAAGGTTGCCATCGTTTAAAATACTCTCCAATTAAAATAAAACTTTCAAAGGCGAAGTTATTCCTTAATTTCCGGCGTTTTCGGTTAAGATAGTTTTATGGACGAACACGATAAACAAGCAACTCTGCGCCTTTTGCCTTCGATTGACGCGCTGCTGCATTCGATAACCGGCGAACGAATTTTGCTTGCAGTCGGCACAAAACATTCGACGTTTTTGGCGCGAACGGCAATAGATTCGCTGCGCCGCAAATTGTCCGGCGAACAAAATAACAACTTTTCGCGGGAAGATTTAATGAAAGAAGCGGAAAAAAATCTCGAAACGGTTTGGCGAAACGAACAAAATTTAAGTTTGCGGCGAGTTATCAATGCGACGGGCGTTATCGTTCATACAAATCTCGGACGTGCGCCGCTTTCGGAAAACGCGCGGCAGGCATTGGCTGAAACGGCTTCCGGCTACTGCAATCTCGAATATGACATTGCTAATGGCAAACGCGGCAAGCGCGGCGCATACGCCGAACAAATTTTAGCGGAATTAACCGGCGCGGAAAGCGCGTTAATCGTCAATAATTGCGCGGCGGCGGCTTTTTTAGTTCTAACCGTATTGGCAAAAGGCGGCGAAAGCATCGTGTCGCGCGGCGAACTCGTCGAAATCGGCGGCGATTTTCGCGTCCCCGACGTGATGGAACAATCCGGCGCGATTCTGCGCGAAGTCGGCACGACGAACCGGACGCGCATTTCCGATTATGAACGGGCGATTAATGAAAATACAAAATTATTTTTGAAAGTTCATCCGTCAAATTATCGCATCGTCGGTTTCACGGAAACGCCCGCTTTGAAGGATTTGGCGGAACTCGCGCATCGTAACAACATTCTGCTTTACGAAGATGCCGGTTCGGGCGCGATTTTCGATTTGTCGAAATATGGTCTGACGGACGAACCCGTTATCGCCGATTCGGTCAAAGCGGGCGCGGATGTTGTTTCATTCAGCGGCGACAAACTGCTCGGCGGCGTGCAGTCCGGCTTAATCGTCGGGCGGCGCGAAACGATTGAGAAAATCAGAAAACATCCGCTTTACCGCGCTTTGCGGGTTGATAAATTGATTTACGCCGCGCTCGAAGCGACGCTCGAAACATTTCGGCGCGAAGCTGCCTTCGAGGAAATTCCCGTTTTGAAAATGCTCTCGATGACGGAAGCGGAATTAAAAGAACGCGCCGAAAAATTTGTCGAAAGATTTAATGAAAATTCAAATCTGCAAATTGAAATAATCGCCGGAAATTCCGTTGTCGGTGGCGGTTCTGCGCCGTCGGCTCAACCGATAACAACTTTGCTCGCGCTGAAACACGCCGAAATGTCAGCCGATAAATTAGAGGAAAGTTTGCGTCTTTCCACTCCGCCGATTATCACGCGAATTTTAGAAGATAAGGTTTTAATTGACTTGCGAACGGTTTCGGAAAGCGAGGAAACTGAACTGTTGGAAGTTTTGGAAAAGATTTAACCGCGAACAAACCCGAAAAACCCGAAAGAGTCTTTTAAATAATTTTCGTGTTCCTTCGCGTTTGTTCGCGGCTAAAAATTCATCCGTTCTGGTTAGCGAAGTTTTTCATAAACTCGACTAATGCTTTAACACCTTCTTTCGGGAAAGCGTTGTAAATCGAAGCGCGAATGCCGCCGACCGAGCGATGTCCTTTCAAGCCGTCTAAGCCGTTGGCACTCGCTTCCGACGCGAAATTATTTTCGAGTTCTGCGGACGGCAGGCGAAAAGTTACGTTCATTAAAGAACGCGCCGCGCGGTCGGCGTGTCCGCGATAAAAGCCGTCGCTCGCGTCAATCGCGTCATATAAAATCCGCGCTTTTTCCTCGTTTTTTTCCTGCATTGCGCCGATTCCGCCGTGATTTTTGATGTGTTGGCAGACGAGATTAATAAGATAAATTCCCCAGGTGTTCGGCGTGTTGAGCATCGAATCGTTTTTCGCAATCGCTCGATAATCGAACATCGAATGCTGATTTTCGGGAACTTTGGCGATTAAATCGTCGCGGATAATAACGACGGTTACGCCGCTCGGTCCGATATTTTTTTGCGCTCCGGCATAAATCAGCGCGTATTTTTCGATGTCAATCGGTTTGGAAAGAATGTTCGACGAAGCATCGCAGACAACCGGCGTGCCTCTGCCGTCCAAATCGTATTTGAATTCCACGCCTTCGATGGTTTCGTTGGAAGTGTAATGAATGTATTTGGCATTTTCGCTGAAATTTAATTCGTCCGGCAACGGCGCGGATTTGAAGCCGGAATCGGCGGTTGAAAAAATCGTGTTCACATCGCCGCAACGCTGCGCTTCTTTAACGGCTTTTACGCCCCACGCGCCAGTTACGATGTAGTCCGCTGACTCGTTTTGAGCGAGAAAGTTCAGCGGAATCATCGAAAATTGCAGACTCGCGCCGCCTTGTAGAAACAAAATTTGGTAATTTTCGGGAACATTCAAAAGCTCGCGGATGCCCGCCGTCGCGCCTTCCAAAATCGGCGCGAAATGTTTTGAGCGATGGCTGATTTCCATTACGCTCATTCCGATTCCATTGAGCGAAAGCATTTCGCTCTGCGCTTGTTCTAAAACTTCCAAAGGCAAAACCGCTGGTCCCGCGCTGAAATTGTAAATTCTTTCGGTCATCAAAATCTCCTCGTCAACAATGCTGAAAAACAAAAATCTAAAATACCACAGCTTAGAATTTTTTATAAATTCGGCGCAAATAAAGTTTTCCGCTTCAAAAATTCGGCGGACTTGAGTTAAAATACTGCTTACTTAACAACTCTTCTTTTTTCGAGAGCATCTTAAAGAAGCGTTTTTTCGATTTATTTTATCAAGACAAATTTTTGGAGGATTTTTTTATGCTGCGTAAAAATTATTTGACAACTCTTTTAGCCGTCGTTTTGTTTTTAACCGGCGTTATTGCCGTTTCCGCGCAGACTGCGCCGGTGCGCGGCAAAGTCGAACTTAAAAAAGCCGACGGCACGTTCGAGCCGGTAGTCGGCGCGGCGGTTGACGTTTACCGAACCGACATAAAAGGAAAACTGCCGTCGGGTAAAACCGATAAAAAAGGCGAATTCGCTTTTGCCGGAATGCCGCTCGGCGCGACTTTCGCTTTTTCAGTCAGCGCACCGAATATCAAGCCGGAAGTTTTCCCCAATATCAAAGCCGGTAATGAAAAAGTTAATATCACCGTGGTCGCGGGCGACGGCAAACGCCTGACCGAAGAAGAAGCCAGACAAGCCCTCGCCGCCGTCGTGCCGACTCCCACTCAAGACGGAAAGCCTGCCCAACTAACTGCCGAACAAAAAAAGGCGCAAGCTGAATATGAAAAACAGGTTGCTGAAATTAACGCCAAGAATGCGAGAAGTCAAAACAACGACGCGCTTATTAAAAAGGCTTTGGAGGAAGGCAACAAGGCTTTCGGCGATAAAAATTATGAGGTCGCAGTTGCCAAATACGACGAAGGCATCAATGCCGAACCCGATTACGCGGGCAGTGCGCCGATTTTGCTCAACAACAAAACCGTCGTTCTGCTTGCCCGTGCGACGATAAATTACAATCAAACCGTGAAGGGCGATGCCGCGGCGAAAACCGCCGGAATGACGAGCGTTAAAAAGGATTTGGATGACGCGGTAACGGCTTCCGAAAGGTCGCTGACAGTTCTTAAAACGGCAATTGCGTCGGATGCCGCCGTCCAGAAAAATTATGATGCCGCCAAGTTTCAGGCTGCCGCTAATCGTAAGGAAGCCTACCGATTAATGGCAAAAACCGGCGTTGACCGAAATAAAGGAAAAGAATCAATCGTCGCTTTCGAGGAATATATGACGCTCGAAACCGATGCGAAAAAGAAAGCCGACGCGCAGCTCGCGCTCGGCGACGTGCTGCGTGAAAACGGCGATGCCGATAACGCCGTCATCGCTTACCGGAAGGCTTTGGAAATGTCGCCGGATAATCCCGATGTCTTAGCCGGTCTCGGATTGTCGTTGTTTAATGCGGGCGTGGTCAGCGATAATACGGCGGTTAAACAGGAAGGCTTGAATTTTATGCAGAAGTTCGCTGATACGGCGCCGGAAGCTCATCCTTTGAAGGCGAGCGTGAAGGACGCAGTTGATTACTTGAAAACTCAGGACAAACTAACTCCGCAAAAAGTTACCAAAGGTGCGGTTAAAAAGAAATCGTAAATTTTTTTGATTTTCTTGACTGAAGAGGCGGTGCTTATCGGATAAGCACCGCCTCTTTTTCATTTTGACCGATACCGCTTTCATTCTGACGGAAATTTCCGCAAAACGAAAAAAGAATTCTTGACAGTTTTCAGTTTAACAATTACTATCTATATCAACGATGTTTATCGTCGTTAAATTTGCAGTTGACAGCCGATTCAAAGCCCGAAAATCTTCATTACAAAAATCTCTTTTTTGAGCGTATAACAAAAGGAAAATTTACAAATGTCAGCAAAACTTGGAGAAATTCTTGTCCGTGAAAATCTAATTTCTTCGCAGCAACTGCGCGAGACGTTGGAATATCAGCGCACGAACGGCGGACGTTTAGGCTCGAATCTGATTAATCTCGGAATTATTTCGGACGACGTGATAACCGCCGTTCTGTCGCGTCAATACGGCGTTCCGTCCATCAATCTGGAACTGTTTCAGATCGAGGAAGCGACTATCAAATTGATTTCTCAGGAAGTCGCTCAAAAATACTCGGTGCTGCCGATTTCCAAAGTCGGCGCGACGCTGACGCTGGCGATGGCTGACCCGACGAATGTTTTTGCGATGGACGACATTAAGTTTATGACCGGGCTGAACGTCGAGCCGGTCATCGCTTCAGAAGCCTCTCTGCAACACTCCATCGGCAAATACTACAGTCCGACCAATCAAATTGACGTATTCGACTACGCCGTCGTCGGGACAGCCGAAAGATTCGTTCCGAAAAAGGACAAAAACGGCAACGGTAAAAACGGCAGCGGCGCGAACGGCAACGGCAAAGTTGCGGTAACGGAACAGCGGCTCGTCGAATCGGATTTGAATGTTTCGCTTGACCGATTCGAGTTTAACGCCGCCGAAGGTGAAGAGTTTGAGCTGGTCGAAGATAACGACGAGATTGACCTCGCGCAGCTTTCGATAGCGAGTGAAGACGCGCCGGTCGTGCGGCTCGTCAATGTTTTACTGGTTGACAGCTTGCGGCGCGGCGCATCGGATATTCACGTCGAACCTTACGAAAAAGATTTTCGCATTCGTTTTCGTATTGACGGCGTTTTATACGACGTGATGCACCCGCCTTTGAAGATGCGCGATGCGCTGATTTCGCGTCTGAAAATTATGTCGAAACTCGACATTTCAGAAAAACGTCTGCCGCAGGACGGGCGCATCAAAATCAAAGTAAAAATTGACAACCGTTCGCGCGAACTGGATTTTCGCGTTTCGACTCTGCCGACGCTGTTCGGCGAAAAAGTCGTGCTTCGGCTGCTCGACAAAGACAAACTGATGCTCGATATGACCAAACTCGGTTTTGAAGAAAAGAGTTTGGAAATCTTCCAGCGCAACATCAGCAAACCTTACGGAATGGTTCTCGTTACAGGTCCGACGGGTTCGGGTAAAACGAACACGCTTTACTCGGCTTTGCAGGCATTAAATACTTCCGAAACGAACATTATGACGGCGGAAGACCCGGTTGAATTCAATCTGCCCGGCATCAATCAGGTGCAGATGAAAGAACAAATCGGCTTGAATTTCGCCGCCGCCCTGCGTTCGTTCCTTCGCCAGGATCCCAATATCGTTCTCGTGGGCGAAATCCGCGACTTTGAAACGGCGGAAATCGCCATCAAAGCCGCGCTCACCGGACATCTGGTTTTATCAACGCTGCACACCAACGACGCGCCTTCGACGATTTCCCGAATGGTCAATATGGGCATCGAGCCGTTTTTGGTGGCGACTTCGGTCAACATCATTCGGGCGCAGCGGCTCATCAGAAAAATCTGCAATGACTGCCGGGAAGAGATTCATATTCCGGTCGAAGGTTTCGTCGAAATCGGCTTTTCGCAGGAAGAAGCCGAAACGATGAAGGCTTTTAAGGGCAAAGGCTGCGCGGTATGCAACAACACGGGTTACAAAGGCAGAATCGGGCTTTACGAAGTGATGGAAATTACCGACGAACTGCGTGAATTGATTATCATCGGCGCGAGCGCGATTGAATTGCGGAGAAAAGCCGTTGATTTGGGAATGATAACTTTGCGCGGTTCGGGACTTCATAAATTGCGCGACGGCGTAACGACGATTGAAGAAGTCGTCAAAGAAACGGTTTTATAAAAAAAGGGAATTGGAGGAAAGTATGATTTTTAGGGCAATCGCATTATCTTTAGCAATCATTGTCGGACTCGGAACGATTATTCCGTTGGCAACCAACGGCGTGGAAGCCGGTTCGCAAACGAAAAAACGGGCGAAAAACAAAGACAAAAAATATAAAAAATACTCGAAACGGTGGTGGCGTGCTTACCGTCAGCGCAGCAAAAACCGGAATTCGCTGAACGCCCGCAAACGCAGTTTGCGGCTTCGCCAGATTCGACTCGCCAACGCCCGAAAACTTTCGGAAACCGGCGGCGCGAATCAAACGAAAATCGCCCAATCCGGCAAGAAATTACTTGTCGAAGACAATTCACCGGCGATGCTGCCGTCAGGCGAACCCGCACCGACCGGCTGGAAGCGCGGCACGTCTTCGACCGGCGAAATTCAATATAACGTCGTCAGCGACAACGGCTCGAATCTCGGCTCGGCGGCGATTTCCGTCGTCGGGGTCGCGGTCGGCGCGGACAATAACAAAACCGTCGGCGGCGTTGCCGTAACCGCCTTGCGGCGCACGGTGATAGACCGGATGATGAAAGAAGGCGGCTGGGTCGTCAACGATTATCAAAAGGATGTCGGCGATAAAAAAGTTTATGTCGTCGTCGCCAAATCGGCGGGCGCGGACGGTTCAATTCAATCGCGTTTGTTTTATTTCACCGAAGCCGACGGGCGCATTTACAGCGTGGCGACCAACGCCCCGAATGACAATTCGCGCCGCCTCGAAGAAGAATCGGAGAAGGCGATTATCTCGCTCCGGCACAGAACACAGCCGACTCAGCAAGCCGAACTCAAATAGAAGAGTCTGGAAAGTAGCGGGGGTCTACGGAGTGTATAAAATTAGGGACATTAATACCCGCCATAAGCGCCGGTTAAGACCTGCCAAAAAAAAAAATTTTATTT
>JAJAYR010000408.1 GCA_026786155.1 Pyrinomonadaceae bacterium | reverse complement strand
TTTATCTATCATCTTTCATCTATTATCTATCATCTATTCCGAAGGTTTTCAATGCCAACATAAATTGCAAAACATTACCAAAATTAAAAAAGGCAAAAGTAAAGTTTAATCTTCACTTTTGCCCTTTTACTTTTACCTTTTACCTTGCCGCTATGCCGTCGCCGGATTATTCGGCGTTATCGGCGAAAGAATCGGTTTTTTGAATCCCTTTTTAGCAATCTCGTCCTCCGCCTTGATCGGCGTTCCTTTATCATCGTTTTTGACTTCTACATCATCAAGCGGAAGCCCGGCGGCAATGCGGCGAATCTGCACGCTGTCGAGCGTTTCGCGCTCAAGCAGTGCCTCGGTCAAATCTTCCATCGCCTGCTTATTTGCTGACAAAATCACCTTCGCCCGTTCGTATTGCTCGGAGATGATGCGCTGGACTTCGTGGTCAATTTTAATCGCCGTATCTTCGCTGAAATCACGATGCTGCGAGATTTCTCTGCCCAAGAAAATCTGCTCTTCCTTTTTGCCGTAAGCGAGCGGACCCAAATCCGACATTCCGTAAGTGCAGACCATCGAACGCGCCAGTTCGGTCGCCCGTTCGATGTCGTTCGACGCGCCGGTCGTGATTCGTCCGATATAAAGTTCTTCGGCAACCCGTCCGCCCATCGCGTTGGCAATCATCGCCAGCAATTCTTCCTTCGTGCGCCCTAAAATATCGTGTTCCGGCAAATAATAAGTGATACCGAGCGCACGACCGCGCGGCACAATCGTTACTTTATGAACCGGATCGCTTTCGGGAATATTTATTCCGACGAGCGCGTGTCCGGCTTCGTGAATCGCCGTCAGGCGACGTTCTTTTTCGGAAACGACCATACTGCGCCGTTCCGGTCCCATCATAACTTTGTCTTTGGCATATTCGAGGTCAATCATCGTCACGACTTTTTGATTGCGCCGCGCCGCCGCCAAAGCCGCTTCGTTGACCAGATTCGCCAAATCCGCGCCGGTAAATCCCGGAGTTCCGCGGGCGATGACGTTGACGTTAATGCTTTCGTCAAGCGGAATTTTTCGCGTGTGAACCTTCAAAATCCCTTCACGACCGCGAACGTCAGGATAAGAAACGACGATTTGCCGGTCAAAACGTCCGGGACGAAGCAACGCCGGGTCGAGAACGTCCGGGCGATTGGTCGAAGCCATCAAAATAACGCCGTCATTCGATTCAAAGCCGTCCATTTCGACGAGCAGTTGATTTAAAGTCTGTTCGCGCTCATCGTGTCCGCCGCCCAAACCCGCGCCGCGATGCCGCCCGACCGCATCAATTTCGTCAACAAAAATAATACACGGCGCGTTCTTTTTGCCTTGCTCGAACAAATCACGCACCCGCGAAGCACCGACACCGACGAACATTTCGACGAAATCCGAACCGGAAATCGAGAAAAACGGAACATTAGCTTCACCAGCGACCGCTTTGGCAAGCAAAGTTTTCCCGGTTCCCGGAGGTCCGACCATCAAAACGCCTTTCGGAATGCGTCCGCCGAGTTTCTGAAATTTCTGCGGGTCGCGCAAAAATTCGATAATTTCTTCCAGTTCTTCTTTGGCTTCTTCCACGCCCGCGACATCTTTGAAAGTAACGCGCTTTTGCTGATTATTCAACAGTTTCGCCTTGGACTTGCCGAAGCTCAAAGCCTTATTGCCGCCCGCCTGCATCTGTCGCAGCGTGAACGCCAAAAATCCGATGAGCAGCAAAAACGGCAGCGCGTTGATTAGCAAAATCCAGCCCCAACCGCTCGAAGCCGGTTCTTCGGAAGTTGTAATCGGCGCACTCGGATTCGCGTCATTAAAATCGGTAACGGTCTTTAAAACGGTTTCGCGCATCGGATCGCTGCCGATGGTCGTTACGAAAACGGCTCCGTTGGCATCTTTAAATTCGATCTGCGACTGCTTGAAAAACGCTTCCTTGAAATCTTTATTTTTGATGCGCGTGATTGCCGAATCAACGGTCAAATCTGAGGGATTTTTGCCCTGTTTGCTTTGTAGAAAATACACAAATAACAACGAGCTGGAAATAATCATCAGCCACAACAGAACTTGTTTTGCTTTAGAACTCAATTTTTAATGCCTCCAAAATTAACTTTCACTGCCCTTTCCGAACCGAAAGTTTGCTTCCAATTTTAGTTACAGCGTTTTGATGAACTTTTCTTCTCAACCGTTGTTTTCCGAATCGAAACTGTAACGCTTCCCGAACTCAATCTTTGATTGTAATTTGCCGCCTAGCTTTTTTCAACCTTTATGTTCTGAAAATGCAGTTTCCCGTCATTTTTCAAAACGCTTTCACCTTTCGGCAACTCAACGACTTTACCACTTTTGCGGCTGAAAATCAGTTTTTCAATCGCTTCAATATGTTTCAGTTCCAAACCACGCAGATTTCCGCGATTATTTTTCAGCCACTCGCGCAATACGATTCGTAAAACTGATGGAAAAACATCGCGCAAATCTTTTAGCGGCAAAGTTGATTCCCGGACTTTAGTTTTCGGTCTTCGGCTTTCTGATAACTGCCCACTGATAACTGTTGACTGATAACTGTTGACTGATAACCGC